>CAIVAX010000042.1 GCA_903903935.1 uncultured Hyphomicrobiales bacterium
AGCGGCTGCGGCAAATCCACAACTCTCCGCATGATAGCAGGCTTGGAAGAGCCTGATTCAGGCGCCATTCATTTGGGCCAAACACCGCTCTACTCTTCCGCTTCGGGCGTGCTGTTGCCGCCGCAAAAGCGCAATATGGGCATGGTCTTTCAATCCTATGCCATTTGGCCGCATCTCAATGTCTACGAGACGGTGTCCTATCCTCTCAATATCCGTCCGCTCTCTCACGATGAGCGCAAAACCCGCACTTTAGCTGCGATCAAACAAGTTGGGCTGGCCGGTTATGAAGAGCGTCCCGCCACCAATCTCAGTGGTGGCCAACAACAGCGCGTGGCTTTGGCCCGTGCGCTAGTTTATGAGCCCGATGTTCTGCTGCTTGATGAACCCTTCAGCAATCTCGATCTGCGCGTGCGCGAGCAAATGCGGATTGAATTAAAGCTATTGCAAAAACGTTTGCACATTGGGGTCATTCTGGTCACCCATGATCAGGTGGAAGCGCTCAGCCTGTCCGATCGCATTGCGGTGATGAATGGCGGCAGGATTGAACAGATCGGCTCACCCATGCAGCTCTATGATCAGCCGCGCACCGCCTTTGTGCGCGATTTCATCGGCAGTTTTGCCAAAATCAAAGGCCGCATCACGCAGCGCCATCACAATCGGATTGAGCTCTCCATCCCCGGCGCAGGTCACATCTGGGGCACTGCGCATGAGAGCTGTCAGGCGAACATCGGCGATGAGGCCCTGCTCACCATCCGCCCCGAGCAAATCCAAATGCTCGCCACTCACACCACCGCCTTGCCCAATACCATTCAGATGCGCATCGATGCTTTGCTCTTTACCGGGGATCGCTTTGAGGCTGTTCTGACCTGCGGCGAGCAAAGCCTTGCCACTTGGTTGCCGCGCAGCCTTTCTGGCTCAGGCTTGCGCGAGGCGGATGTGATCACCCTCAGCCTGCCCGAACAGGCCGTCACAATCTGGACCCATTAGTCTGCCAGACTCATCCACTAGGCCCTTGCCTGCGTAGACTATGCAGTTTCCCTCCATGGCAGCGAGATCTCCCCATGAGCAAAACCATTTTCAAATATATCGCTTTAGCCGCTCATGCGTTTTTAGCGCTCGTTTTGGGCACCCCCGCTCATGCCCAGCTCAAGACCGGGCAAGGCGCCCCTGATTTCACTCTGGCGGCGGCTTTGGGTGGCAAGGACATGTCCTTTTCACTGGCAAAAGCCTTGAAAAAGGGCCCAGTGGTCATTTTCTTCTATCCCAAATCTTTCACCTCAGTGTGCACGGAAGAGGCACATTTATTTGCTGAAGCGATGAGTGACTTTGACTCCTATCAAGCGACAGTGATTGGCATTTCGGCTGACAAGATCGAAACCCAGAGAGAATTCTCAGTCGCTGAATGCCGCGACCGCTTTCCTGTTGCCGCAGATCCTGACATGAAAGTGATCAAAGCCTATCAGGTCGCCTTTGGCGCTTTGGGCGCGGTTCTCCCCTTTGCTGATCGCGTCTCTTTCGTGATTGCGCCTGATGGGCGCATTCTCTCCCAAGTCAAATCCTCTGATGCGGCCCCGCATGTCCAGAAATCTCTGGAAGCATTGCGCAATTGGGCGGCCAAACGAAGCTAAGATTAATAGAGCGAAGCTAAGATCAAGAGAGTGAAGCATTCACTCTTGATCCTTTGGCAAAGCCTCGTCATATAGGCCGGTCTTGACCGGAGAGCCTATGGCCGAAGCCCTCACCAACAGAAGCTGTGGCAGCTGCACAATGTGCTGCAAGCTTTATGATGCGCCTGAAATTCCTAAAAAGGCAGGGCAATGGTGCCAGCATTGCGCCATAGGCAAGGGCTGTAAAATTTATGACGCGCGCCCGCAGCTCTGCCGCGACTTTCTCTGCCTGTGGATGCAGGATGCCGGACTGCCTGAGGATTGGAAGCCTGATCAATCGAAAATGATCGCCAGCATCTCGAAGGAAACCGGCTTTGTGCATATCCGCTGTGATCCGTCTAATCCCAATGTCTGGCGGAGCAAAGCCCGCTACGCCTTTTTGCGCGATTGGGCCAAACAATTGCTCGAACGCGGCACGCATCTGCTGGTTTTGATTGGCGAACAGGCCTTTGTCATCATGCCGGATCAAGATGTGCCGCTAGGCAAAATGAACCCCGATCACGGCTTTATTTTAAAACGTAGCGTCAGCCCCATGGGCGTGACTTATGACGTCTCACCGGCGCCTTAAACTGATCAGCTCTTATGGCCCCTGAGTGGGTGAGGGCTCAAGCGCAGGATTGCCCGAATGGCCACTCATCTCCGCCCCAGCATCTGTGCGCAATCCAATGAAAAACAGGATTGAAGCAAGCGAGATCACCGCGCTGACAAGCAGTGTGACCTTAAACTCAAATGTACTGAGCTGCGTGCCTCCACGCCAAGCCAAACTTAAATTGAGCATGGAGGCTGCGATTGCAACACCAACACCCTTGCCAAGCTGTTGCATGAGTTGGGAGAGGCTGGTGGCACCGCTCATCTTGTGCACCGGCACATCCGCATAAGGCAGCGAATTAAGCGTCGAAAATTGCAGCGATTGCACAAAGCCGCTGCTCATCAGCACCAATAAAATGACAAGGATCGGTGTCGTTGGTTCAAAGAAGGCATAGGCAACTAAAGCAAGGGCTGCCAATGTCCCGTTCCAAATCACCACCTGACGATAGCCAAAGCGCCGCAGAATGGGTGGGGTCGAGGCCTTCATCGCCACCGCCCCCAAGGAACTGGTGAAAATCAGCAGACCCGATACAAACACGGACAGACCAAAAACAATTTGAAACAACAGAGGCAAGAGAAACGACAAGCTTCCCAGCCCGATACGAAACAAAGTTCCACCCCAGAAATTGGCGGCAAAGGTTGGTATTTTGATGAGCGACAAATCAATCAGCGGATGGTCACAACGTTTGGCATGCCAGACTGCACAGGCCCCAATGAGAAGACCACAGAGAAGAATAAGTGCTGCAAATTGTGGATCACTACGCGAACGGCCAATCGCATCCAGCCCGTAAATGGTGCAGGCCATGGCCCCGCCAAACAGAAAGAACCCCTTCCAATCCAGCGGCCTGCGCTTCTCTTCGCGGAAATTCTCAATATGGATCGAAGCAAGTACAAGCCCCATTAGCCCAATGGGCAGATTGACCAGAAAGATCCAGCGCCAAGACAAATAAGTGACAATCACACCGCCCAAAGGCGGACCCAGCAAGGGCCCCATTTGCGCTGGCACGGATAACACTGCCATGGCCGCGACCAAGCCGGCCTTGCCCACCGTGCGCAGCATCACAAGCCGGCCAACCGGCACCAACATCGCCCCGCCGACACCCTGCACCATGCGGGCAATATCCAATTGAATGACATTGCTGCTGCTAGCGCAAATGATCGAACCAATGAGAAAGGCAATAATGGCAGCCTGAAAAATGGTGCGCGCACCAAAGCGATCCGCCAACCAGCCACTAATGGGAATAAATATAGCCAAGCTAATGATGTAAGAGGTGATCGCGCCAGACAGACGCACCGGATCTTCCCCAAAAGACGCCGCAATCTGCGGCAGCGCCGAGGAGACGATTGAACTATCCATGCCCTGCATGAAAAAGGCACTGGCAACAATCAGGGCGACGAGACTCGATCTTTTCATAAGGCCTCTGATGGGCGAGCTTGAGAGCATCTGTATGAGCCCGCACTCCCATCAACGCAAGGGGCAGGACTCATCGCTCAAGCAAAGCTCATCGCTCAGGCAGGTCTTATCGCTCAGGCAAAGCTATCCAACAGAACCCACCCAGACAGGCATAATCAAACCCAAGCTTCAACATGCGCTTCGACTCAAAAGCAGCACTGCAGAGCCTTTATTGAGGACGGGGCCGGTTGGGGCCGGGCGGACGCGCTCCCGCCACGGGCGTGCCTATGTAGCAGCCCAAGGAATAAGGATATTCGTCGGTGAAGTGGTAGTGATAGGCAAGCTGCATGCGGCCATCTTTCATGACCTGATGCGCATGGCCATGGCAGGCATCAAGATCAGCATTGGTGAGCCGCTGACCGGCTTCGCCATGGGGGCCGTAAATGCCATAGCCATCGAGCGTATATCCCACCAGATCGCTATGCCGCCCCGCCTTTCCAGCGCTGTCCTGCAGGCAAGGGCTAAAGTCATGATAATGATATTCACCCGTGCGCTCGGGATGACCGCCGCAGCGATCAAGAATTTCCCACACAGCCGCATCACGGCCGCGCGCATCTAAAGCATTGAAGATGGCCACGCCGGACAGAGCAAATCCGATCATCCCCATAGAGGCACACACAGGCTGTGCCGCAGGCTTTGGATCAACCGGCAGGCGCAGCACAACATCCTGCACACGGATCATATTGGGATTGCGGTCATAGGCGAAAGCGGGATCAGTGTGATCTATCGGGAACTGACCGGTTGCATGTTTGGGCAGACCATTGGCGCGCACAAGACGCTGGCCCCCTTCAATCGACAGGCTAATGGCGGCATTGGGCCAATTGACCGAGCCTTGAACCGCAATCTTCTCATCTGGCTTCCAAAGCCCATTTGAAGCCCAGGGACCAGAGCGATTGGCGCCCGGCCCATTGGGTGGAAACTGCGATTGACAGGAGAAAAGATAACCGCGCTGCGGCCCGCGGCTAATCTTGCCATCCCCAATGGGCTGCGCACCCACGCCGCTCTCATGCGCCTGAACTGGCAAGACCATGAAGGGCAAATGCAACCCGATCACCAGCAGGCCAACCCTCATCGAGTGAAGCCCCCAATGACAGCGCTTCATACTGCAGACCATCGCAAACCCCTGTAACAGCCCCAACCCAAGGGCCAGCGTCACAATTGTGCATGCGCTGACCTGATGTTGCAACCAATCGCACAGCTAAAATTGTCGCCAAGTTTTGTCTCTTTGGGCTATCTATGGAAGCTCTTAGACAGTTGATTGAAGTTCTTGGGACTGTTGATTGACGCTCTGGGGGCTTCCTATTGAAAGCCTATCGCTTATACTTCAGGCAAAATGGAGACCCATATGACCGAGACCTTCGCCAGCATTCGCCTGATCGTCAATGATCTTGACGCCTCCCTTGCCTTTTACACGGATCTGCTTGGCTTTGCTCTGCAGGTACGCGCTGGCAATGCCTTTGCTTCTGTCACCAAAGGCCCGATGCGGCTGATGCTCTCCAGCCGCACCAGCTCGGGCGCAACGCCTATGCCCGATGGCACGAAACAAGAACCTGGCGGCTGGACACGCATCCTCCTCACAATCGATCATCTGGATGAAGAAATGGCACGCCTGCAAAAAGCTGGGGTGAAATTCCGCAACGACATCCTCAAAGGCGTCGGCGGCAGCCAAATCCTCATCCTCGACCCCTCCGGCAATGTGATCGAACTCTTCGAACCGGCCGAACATTCGCATGATCATTGAGAGAAGGAGGTGCTGGTCTTGAAGGCAAGCCCAGCCTTGGACTAAAAGATAATCAAATTTGTGAAGTTCACATCAGAAGACTGAGATTTGAATTGGGACACAATCAGTCCCCAAAAATAGGCTTTATTTCAGCGTTGGGTCTAGACGATCGCGCAACCAATCTCCAAGCATGCTCACGCTGAGCGCGGTCAAGACAATAACAGATGCCGGCGCGAGCAAGATCCAGGGGGCTCGCGTCAAATATTCGCGACCATAGCCCACCATATTACCAAGACTTGTCATCGGGGGCTGAACGCCTAGTCCTAAAAAGGACAAGCCGCTTTCCAAAAGAATGATCTCCGGAAAAACCAGCGTCATCGACACGATCAAGGTTGAAGCCGTATTAGGCAAGATATGTCGCAAATAAACGCGCGAAGGTTCTGCGCCAAGTTGTCTGACAGCAGAAGCATAGCCCTGCGCATTTGCAGAAATGGCCAGACCACGGGCAATACGCGCGTAACGTTCCCACCCAAAAAGCCCCATAAGCATGATGAATAAGGAAAGGGAATTTCCAAAAAAAGCAAGGACTGCAAGAGCAAAAATGAGAAAGGGAATCGAGGCCTGAAAATCAGCAAGGATCAGCACGGCCTGCTCGACCCAGCCGCGAAAATGAGCCGCGAAAAATCCAAGTGCTGTCCCAAATATTGCAGAAATCAGAGTAGCGATCAAAGAGACGAGAAGAGATATTCGGATCGAGACAATCAGACGTGACAGAACATCGCGCCCCAGCTCGTCCGTTCCAAGCCAATGCAAGCTAGCAAATGGCAGAGCAAGCCTCGCCTTCAAATCAATCGCGGTAAAAGAATAGGGCATGAGACTAGGGCCAAGTAAGGCGACACATAACATGAGGCAAAGCCAGAGTGCGCCAAGTTTGACGCCCAAGGGAATGGTATCAGGCCTGTGGCTACGGAGGTCCGCAACGGGCGGCACATTTGTGTCAGATAAGAGGCTCACTTTGCGCCTCCGGGAGCGGCTTGCTTGATCCGCGGATCGAAAATGCCATAAGCCAAGTCAACCATAAAATTAGCGGCAACCATGGTGAGCGCCACGAGTAAAAGAATGACCTGTACAACGGCCAAATCACGGTTGGACACTGCCACCACAAGCAATCGGCCGACACCCGGCCATGCAAACACGCTTTCAACAACAACTGCGCCAGCCAAAAGACTTCCCACCATAAAACCTAAAACCGTTATAGTCGGGATAGCGGCGTTTGGCAGTGCGTGGGCACGCACCACAGCGGACCACGCCAATCCCTTGGCGCTCGCCGTGCGGATATAGGGCTGACCAAGTATTTCTAACATGGCGCTGCGGGTGAAGCGGGCGAGCACTGCCGCGCCACCAAGGCCGAGTGTCACAACTGGCAAGATCGCATGTCGCCAGCTATCAGCGCCTGAAGTGGGGAGCCAGCCCAGCCAGACTGAAAAGACCAATACCAACACAAGTGCCAAAACAAAACTTGGCACAGTAAAACCAAAAACAGCAAATGACATCACAAGACGATCGATCCGGCTATTGCGATGAAGCGCGGCATAGACACCTGAGGGAATTCCAATACTCACTTTGAGCAACAGCGCAGGCAAAGTGAGCAACAAAGTAGTTGGAATACGCTCCCCCACGATCTGGAGAGCCGGGCGCCCATCGCGCATAGATCGACCCATCTCACCTTCAAGGACAGCTGCAAAATAGTGAAAATATTGCAGCCAAATCGGGTCATCCAATCCCCAACTTTTACGAAAAGCCGCAATCGCTTCAGGCGGCGCATCGGGGCTCATAATGATCAAAGCGGGGTCGCCCGAAAGCCTAAGCACAATGAAACTAAAGGTCATGACGAGAAAAATTGTCATCACTGCACGAGCCAGCCGCGAGACGATAAACCTAATCATGTCCAAGCACTTTCACAGGACCAAGCACCTTCACAAGACCAAGGCATCAAGGGATAACCGAGGGGGCTGATGTTCTCTATCATGTCGATCAACAAAACCCCTGCACACAGTTCAGAATGCCCGGATATGAAAGTTCAAGCATTGGCTCTGACATAGCGGATTTCATGAAGAGAAAGGCGGTGGGATGTCACAGATAGAGCCAGACTAAAGAGCCGCAATTTAAGATGCGGCTCTTTAATTTGGGATCAGAGTGAAAAATTACCCGTCCGAAAATCCATGGCAAAAGCCGGGGCAGTTTTCCACTTGATAGACTTGCGCTTAGCGGTATAGGTCGCATTTTGATGCAAGACTGTATAGGCTGGATCTTCGCGTTCAGAAATGACCAACATCCGGCGGAAGATTTCCTTGCGCTTGGCCCGGTCGGTCGAAGACTCAAGAGTATTAGAGAGTGTGTTGAACTCTTCGTTCGTCCACTCGCCGATCTGCTGCTGTTGGCCATTTGGCCCATGCTGACTGACAATCGAGGAGACTGGATCATTGAAGGGCGCAGAGTTCGACCAGTCACGCACGCCCCGGGTCTGATTGCGTTCCATGATTTGCGACCAGTTTTCTTGCATTTGGATTTCGACATTCAGGCCCACAGCCTTCCACATCTCGACCACAGCCTGAGCTGTCTGCACCTGATTGGTGTAGTAATTATTGAGCAACCGATAGGGAATGACTTCACCCTTGTAGCCAGCTGCCTTGAGCAGGTCCTGCGCAATTTTGGGATCATAGGCGGGAACAGACCAATCACTGATGAACATGTCATCATAATAAGACCATTGCAGACCCTGAGGAACGCTGGTTCGACCAGCCCAGAGTGCATCAACAATAGCCTGACGATCAATGGAATGAGTCATGGCGCGGCGCACACGTGGATCGGCGAGAACTGGATAGTTCTTGTCAAACACCATAATGCGATGATTGAGAATCGTACCTCCCTGCACCTCAAAGGCAGGATTCTTTTCAATCAGCGCGATCTGATCTGGCGGTATGTCACATGCAAAATGGAAATCACCAGCAAACAATCCATTCACGCGCGTTGAGACTTCTGGGACTTCAACGAATTTAATCTGCTTCACAGGCGGACGGCCACCCCAATACTCATCATGAGCAACATAGGTGAGAGATTGGTCTGGCTTGAACTCCGCAACTTTATAAGGACCCGTAGTAATTGGCTTGCGTGCCCATTCGATATAATTACCACCCTCAACAAAGGCGCGGCGGTTCATAATCTCCGAGCCATAGCGACTGATGCGCCCCTCAAGCGTCACATCGGGAGAGCCGTTGATAAAGCGAACACGATATTTATCGACAATCTCAACCTTAACGAGGTTGGGCCAGGCACGACGCGCAACACCAAACACCTCTTGCGGAACTTCTTTAGCGCCAAGACCCGGGATACGCTCGCTATAGGGCAATGTCTTGGGATTAGCCGAAGGCTTGGTATCACCAAACATGCGATCGGGACCAAAGGAAAAGGCGACATCCTCGGCGGTCATTTCATCGCCATTGTGGAACTTCACGCCCTTACGCAAATCAAGCTCAAGAGTCGTGTCGTCTATGCGGCGCCACTCAGTGGCCAATAAGGGCACCTTACCAAGTCCATTGAGCCAATCACGTCCAATCAACCCTTCCCACAGCGAGGAAAAGAAAATCCGCTCGCCAACATTCGAGCCTTCGCGAAGCACGTCGAGTGTATTGGAGTTAGAGACTTTCTGAACGGCGATAACAATCGAGGGGCGATTATCAACCTGAGCCAGAGCAGAATGTGGCAGGATAAATGGACTTGCCAATCCTGCAATGGCTGTGCGACGTGTGATTTTGGACATGGTGCAATCCCTTAAACAATAAAACTGACCATAAAATGGTAAGTGAAATCGAAGACACTGGATTGACGAATTAATGACGCTTCTGATTCAGCGTGTAAAAGATGCAGGGACGTGTTAAAACTCATATTCATGAGCACGCCTCAATCATCGCAATGTCAATTATGATTCAGAGGGAGATCATTCCAAGCTTAGTGCTAAAAGGAAAGGCCTCCGCAATAACGGAGGCCCTCGCATAATCAGAAAATTTATGCCCAATTATAAGAGCGCATATCCATTACGAATGAACCAGCAGGTTTCCATTTGAAATCTTTGCGCGTGCCCGTAAAGGTTCCGTTCTGATGCAGAACGATATAACCAGGATCTTGGATTTCAACAATCTCAAGTGTCCGCCGGAAGGCTGCGCGGCGTTGAGCAAGATCTGTTCCTGTCTGCAAAGCCAGCACGGCGGCAGCCCCATCATCATTCTGCCATTGCTTCGTCATCCAGTTTTGTGCGCCCGGGGCGAAGGCGGCGCTAGAGGCGGAAGGATCGGGAAACCATGCTGAGACAGAACCATCACAAAGGCCGCGCCGCGGCGTTGGTTCCAAAACTTGACTCCAGTTTTCCTTCATTTCAATTTCGACATTCAGGCCAATCTCTTTCCAACCCTCAACAAGAATCTGCGCTGTCGGGACTTGCGCGGTGTAATAATTATTCAAGAGTTGATAAGAAATTGGATCTCCCTTATAGCCAGCCTCCTTTAAAAGGGCTTTCGCCTTGGCCAGATCATAACCTGTTGATTGCCAATCACTCAGATACATATCACCGAAGAATTCAAGTTGCATACCTCGAGGCACACTTGTACGACCCGCCCACAATGCGTCGACTATTCCTTGACGATCGACTGACCAAGTCATGGCCTGACGCACGCGCGGATCTTGCAAAACTGAATGCGTCTTATCAAAGGAGATCATTCTGATATTGGTAATCTTACCGCCGACCACATGATACTTTGTGCTTTTTTCAACAGTCGGAATTTGATCTGGTGGAAGATCACAGGCGAAATCGAAATCACCTGATAATAGACCATTCACACGCGTTGAAATCTCGGGTGTCTCGACCAATCGAATTTGCTTGATGGGCGGGCGGCCGCCCCAGTAATCATCATGAGCTTCAAGCAAAAGCATGTTATCTGGTTTATAATCAGCTATCCGATAAGGACCCGTGCCAATCGTCCTACGCGCCCAATCCATCCAATTGGGTGAGTCATTGAAAGCCCTCTGCGAAACAATAGCACCTGTAAATCTCGTCAACCGCCCCTCAAGAGCAAGGTCTGGCACTTTGTTCACAAACCTGATCGTGTTGCGATCGATAATCTCTATTTTTTCAAAGCCAGGAAACGAGCTCTGTGCGATTTGAGGTACTTCCATGGGTGGCGTCTTAGTAGCTAACCCAGAATTATTATTGACATAAGCACCAGGTGCTAGAGGTGCACCAGACCACATGCGTTCTTTGCCGAAGGAAAAGGCAACATCCTCGACGCTCATCACATCGCCGTTATGCATGCGCACATTATCGCGCAATTTTAATTCCAACGTTTTGAAATCGATTCGTCTGACGCTCTGGGCGAGCATGGGCTTCATGCCCATAGTGCCGATCCAATCGAGGTCAAGAAGAGATTCAAGGAAAAGAGAAAAGGTTCTCTGGCCAACATTAGAGACTTCACGAAGCGGCTCAAGAGTATTGGAGGTTGCTACTTTTTGTACCGCAATCGTAATCGAGGGGCGCGAGTCAGACTGCGCTATGGCGAAACAAGGCGCAACGAAAGTTGAGGCGCCACCAATAAGCACTTTTCGACGATGTATCAACATAATCTGATCCTTAAGGTTGAGTGAACGTGTCAACAATGGATAGGATTTACTCAACAACTGGACGGGTACGAAGGCTGGTGGGCGAACCCTGCTCATCGCGAGTTAAAAGACCCTGCGGTGAAGACCTGTAATGAGTGAGAGACCGGTCAGCATGTTTTAATCGCCAAGATAAGGCCTTCTGCGCATAGTCGCGCACAAGAGGCGCGAAGGAGATGTCCTGCGCAAGATTGCGGAATTGTCCTGGATCGGCTTGCAAATCGAAAAAGAGCGGCGGAAGAGCAGAAAAATGAACATATTTATATTTCTCATCTTGAATAACACATAAGCTCGATTCGCTTGAGGTCAGTGCCAAATCCTGTTGAGGTTGCGAGTAGAATATATCGCGGAAGTCATATTCATAATGGAGCTCAGTGCGCCAATCGGCCGGCTTGCCTGTCGATAAAAAGGACGTCAAAGAACGACCATCGCACACTTGAGGAACCTCTCCTCCGAGCCATTCAATCAAGGTCGGCATGAGGTCAATACTCTCGGTGAAAGCCTCCTCCACCTCGCCGTTACGTCCCATATTGCGGGGATCACAAATCACCAGAGGCACTCGGAAGCTCTCATCAAAATAGCCGATCTTGCCAAGCAAATAATGATCACCCAATTGCTCGCCATGGTCACTGGTGAATACGATCAACGTATCATCGATCTGACCGGTCTCCTCAAGATGATCGAGAAGCTTGCCTATATTGTCATCGACTTCACGGATCATGCCGCAATAAGTTGCCCGTAATTGCAAGATATCTGCCTCTGACAATTCATGTCCATGACCGCTTGCCGATTCAAAGAAAGAGGCTTGGCGTGTCTGACGAAGATAGAAATCAAGGAGGGGATGCTGCTGTGACTCGTGCTGCCAATCAGCAGCACGCACGGGGTGAGGCATAGCCTTTGCCTCAAACATATTGTGATAGGGTGCAGGCGCGACAAAGGGAGGATGCGGCCTATAATAGCCCATGTGAAGAAAAAAGGGACGACCTCCACGGCCCTTTAAATAAGTTAGTGCGCGCTCGGTGAAAAAGGCAGAATCCGACAATTCTTTGGGGATACGAGAGGGACGGTTTGTCACACCCGGTGTTGCATCCTCGCCCTCAGGCAACCAGATATCTTGACGACGCTCGCCAAGCGGAAAACCTTTCTGCGCAACCCATCCAAAATAACCGTCCATATTGGGTTCAAACGCACCAACGCTGCGCCAGCCTTGCATCAGATCACCAAGCGATTGGAAAGCGGGATCATTAGGCGAAGTGGTGCGTGGATCAGGCACAGTTGTTGTATAACCCACAAGCGCTGCGTCATATCCCAGATCACGTAAAGCTGTAGCAAGGGTGAGATGACGACGATCAAGTGGGATTGTGTTTTGAACCGCACGATGGTTCATCTGATAAAGTCCAGTCAATAGGCTTGCTCGAGCCGGCCCACAAGGCACAGCGGTCGTCACGTGATTTTTAAAAGTGACGCCAGTGCGGCACAGACGGTCTAGATTAGGTGTATCGAGAAACGGTTCTCTCCCCTCTGCCCTCATGATGTGGGGTACGAAGTCAGCGCGCCATTGATCGACAACAATGAACAAGACATTCTTGCGAGACATAGAATCCTCTTCCATAATTTCTTAAAACTTTTTTCACATCAGCAAGCCGACATGACGAAAGAATGACGCTGACTTGACAAGCCTAAGACAGACCCCAGAGATGTAATTAGAATCTGAAAAAAATTCGCAGACTCTGCATAGGCTCTTTATACGTTTTCAGGAAGCATGACTCAGAAGGCAAGACGATGAATAAAATGAGCGTCAAATCTCACCTAGTAGCCCGCGTCAACCAATTTGAAAGGAGTTTTTGATTCGCTTTCCAGATTGTGATTCGCATGGGAGGCGATGATGGCGCGGACGGATGTGGCGGTAAAGAATTACGTTGTGCGGCTGAGCGGTGAGGAACGGGCTCA
>CAIVAX010000043.1 GCA_903903935.1 uncultured Hyphomicrobiales bacterium
CTTACAAAAGGCGCTGGGCCATACGCGCACAGGCTTTATCGAGCGACGCGCGCAAGCGGCCTCGCGCCTGCCGGAATTTGACGCGCTGCGCGATAGTGCACGGGACATTAAATCGCATGTTCTGGCCCATCTTGATCTTTATCTTGAGGCCTATGAGCGCCAAGTGATCGCTTCAGGCGGGCATGTGCATTATGCCCGCACAAGTGAGGAAGCGGCCAAGATCATTGTCGATCTATGCCAAGAGCGCGGCGCGCGCAGCGTCACCAAAGGCAAATCCATGGTCTCGGAAGAGATCAATCTCAATCACGCCTTGGAAAAGGCTGGCATAAAGGCGATTGAGACGGATCTGGGTGAATATATCATCCAGCTGCGCAAAGAGACGCCCTCACATATTATTGCGCCCGCCATTCATCTCAACAAGGATCAGATCGAGGCTGATTTTCGCAAAGCCCATACCCATTTATCGCCTGATCGCGATCTGAGCCAAGCGCCGCATTTGCTGGAAGAAGCCCGCGCCATTTTGCGCCAACAATTTCTTGGGGCTGATGTGGGCATTACGGGGGCTAATTTTCTGATCGCTGAAACGGGCAGCTCTGTCATTGTTACCAATGAGGGCAATGGCGATCTCACTCAGATCTTGCCCAAGACGCATATTGTGATTGCCTCGATTGAGAAGCTGGTGCCGACTTTGGAAGATGCGGCGCAATTATTGCGCGTGCTGGCCCGCTCAGCGACGGGCCAAGATATGTCGGTCTATACGACGCTCTCAACCGGTCCGCGGCGCCAAGATGATCCTGACGGGCCGCAGGATTATCATGTCGTTTTGCTCGATAATGGCCGCTCGGCCATGTTGGGCGGTGAGTTCAATGATATGCTGCGCTGTATTCGCTGCGGCGCGTGTATGAATCATTGTCCCGTCTATCATGCCGTGGGCGGCCATGCTTATGGCTGGGTCTATCCCGGGCCTATGGGCGCGGTGCTGACGCCCTCGCTGATTGGAGTTGAGCAGAGCGCGCCTTTGCCCAATGCATCGACCTTTTGTGGGCGCTGTGAAGAGGCCTGCCCGGTTCGTATTCCATTGCCTAAACTGATGCGCCATTGGCGCGAGCGCGAATTTGAGCGCCATTTGACCCCGGCTGTGGCGCGTTATGGTCTGGCCTTTTGGGCTCTATTTGCCAAGCGCCCAAGGCTGTACCGCACAGCGACCTCGCTTGCGATGCCGCTGCTGGCTTTGGCGGCAGGCGACAAAGGCGTCTTCTCCTCCCTGCCCTTTGCGCGTGGCTGGACAGAGCAGCGTGATCTGCCCGCGCCACAAGGCCGAACCTTTCAAGAGCAATGGCAGAAAATGCGGGGGCGAGGATGAGTTCGGCGCGCGAAGAGATTTTGGCCAATATTCGTCGCGGCCTTGCCGTCACAGGACAAGAAGCGCCCCGCAAGCTGGAAGTGAGCACACGCCTGTCGCAAAAGCCGCGCGGTCTTGTGCCCCAACGCGGCGCTGGCGATCAAGCCGAGCAAGCGCTGATGTTCACACGCCAAGCGCAGAGTGTTTCGGCTGTTGTTCATGAACTCGAGTCCCTCAGCCAAGCCCCTGCGGAAATTGCGCGCGTGCTGGCTCAGCATGGCCTGCCGCAAGCCTTACGTCTGGGGGCTGATGCGCGCTTGTCTGAGCTTGATTGGGCGCAGAGTGACATTGCGCTCAGCTTTGGCCCCTCGCAGGGTGAAGATCAAGCCGCGCTCAGCCATGCCTTTGCCGGCATAGCCGAGACAGGCACTCTGGCGCTGGTCTCGGGGGCGGATAATCCCACCACGCTCAATTTCCTGCCCGATGTGCATATTGTGCTTCTGGCGTTCCAAGATCTTGTGGGGGATTTGGAGAGTGTGTGGGATCGGCTTCGCCAGAGCTATCGCGAAGCGCACATGCCGCGCACACTCAATCTGATCACTGGCCCCTCGCGCTCGGCTGATATTGAGCAGACCCTGCTTCTGGGCGCACATGGCCCGCGCCATTTGCATATTCTGCTTTATCCGCATTGAACCGCACTCGGCGGCAGCGCTTCAAGGAGCTGTTAATCATATTACGATAGGGCTTTAATGAGGCATTTCCTCAGGGCCCTTAGATTATGCGCAGGCTGATATTTCTGGCCGTGATGATAATAGTGGTGCTCACAAATGTGAGCGGACCAAACTTATCTCAGGCTGAGCCCCTCTCCTCTGCCCGCTCTGGCACATCGACCCCTTCAATCATCAAATTGACACCGATGAAGGCGCAAGCGCCCGCCTATGGCTCCGCGCCCACACGCACCTTTTACGATGCTGTGCCGGTGCCAACACCCGACAGTTTCATTGTCAATAAAATTGGCCCGGCGACACAACCCACCAATATGGTTGGCGCTAAGGACAATGAAACCGCGCTGTGGAGCGAACCTGCACCGAGCTTTGCGCCCACGACACTCGCCCTGCTCAAAAAAGAAGTCGATCATTATGCCAGCCTTGCTGCTGCAGGTGGCTGGCCGCGCGTGCCGCAGGCTGTGGCCGCCGGTCAATCCGGCGCGGCTGTCGCGACCTTGCGACAAAGGCTTGGCGCAGAGGGTGATCTTGATCCCACCCATGTCGCAAGCACATTATGGGATCAGGAGCTGACAGCGGCGGTTAAAAAATTCCAAGGCCGCATGGGGCTGAAACAAAATGGCCAAGTGCGCGGCGCCACGCTGACAGCTTTGAACATTGCTGCCGATGTGCGCGCCCGCCAACTCGCTGCTACATATAAGCGAATGTCAGCGATCAATTTTGCTTTTGGGGATCGCTATATTGTCGTCAACATTCCCTCAGCTGCGGTGGAAGCTGTTGAGAAGGGACGTGTGGCGCATCGCTATGTTGCTGTGGTTGGTGATGTCGATCATCCCTCGCCCGAAATCACGGCGCGTGTGCAGGCAGTGAATCTCAATCCAACATGGACTGTGCCCACCTCCATTATCAAGAATGAAATCATTCCGAAAATGCGCAAGGATCCTGCTTATCTCAAGCGCATGAAGATTCGCATTTTCGATTCTGCGGGAAAAGAAATCAATCCAATTGCCATTAATTGGACTGGCCAGAGCGCGGTGAATTATACGCTGCGGCAGGATTCAGGAGCGGGCAATTCTTTGGGCAATATCCGCATCAATATGCCCAATACACAAGCTGTCTATATGCATGACACGCCGTCAAAGAAATTCTTTGGGCGCGATTATCGCTTTCTCTCGCATGGCTGTGTGCGGGTTGCTGATGTGTTTGACTTTGCCCAATGGATTTTGGATGGCACGTCGACGGGCAGCAAGGGTAGTACCTGGGATAAAGCGAGCCTGCGCGCCAAAGCTGATGGTGGCGAGCGCACGGATATTAAACTTGCCAGTGCCATTCCTGTGATCTGGACCTATATGACAGGCTGGGTGAGCGAAGATGGAATTGTGCATTTTCGTGATGATGTCTATGGCAAGGATAATGAACCTGCCGTGCAGGCCTTGCGCTAAGCATTAGGCGCATCCTCACAAAGGCCCCCGCCCGGCATGACTCTGTTGCAAAACTGGCAGATGCTGAAGCTCAAGGCAGA
>CAIVAX010000044.1 GCA_903903935.1 uncultured Hyphomicrobiales bacterium
GCACCAATCACCACGCGATCAGGATGCATGAAATCGGCAATCGCATCGCCCTCGCGCAAAAACTCAGGATTAGAGACAATTGCAAAATGGCCTTGCTCCACACGCTTGCTCAAAATCGCCTCAACCTCATCTCCCGTGCCAATAGGCACAGTGGATTTATTGACCACGACTGTGAAGGCGCCAGCACCAGCCGCAATCGCCGCGCCAATCGCATCAGCTGCAGCATAGACATAAGAGAGATCCGCCAGACCATCGCTTGGCCGCGAAGGCGTGCCCACCGCAATGAACACCACCTGACTGGCCTGCACAGCGCCAGCCAGATCTGTGGAAAAACTGATGCGCCCGCCCGCCACATTGCGCAGGATCATCTCAGATAGGCCGGGCTCGAAGATCGGCACCACACCTTTGCGCAAAGCAGCAATGCGCGGCTCATCCTGATCGACACATATGACCTGATGGCCGTGCTCCGCCAGACAGGCTCCCGTCACCAGACCCACATAGCCGCAGCCAATGATCGCCAGATTCATCAAAACCCTCAACAGCCTCACGCGGCCCCGTCGGGCTGACCCGCCGCCGCCCTCCCTTAACATTGTCCGCGCTGAGCTCCAATGGCCCGCAGCCCTCTGAAGGCCCTGTCTGGTCGCCAATAGAACTATCTATCTGATCTAACCTGCCTGATTTAACGTCTCCGGCCAGCCCACCAGACGCTTCGCCCGCCCTTTTGCTCCGCCCAGTTACCCCGCACTCTCCCCGGCCCCAACACTCCTGACCCTGAGGAGTGACGTCCTGAGAGTGAGGAGTGAGCCCCTCAGCGCAATACTGGACAAGCGCACCGGTCTGGGGCATATCAACCAACCGGTGCGCTTCAACCCGATCCAGTTCGCTGGCTCAGGGCGCGCCCAACGGAGATGTGGCCGAGAGGCTGAAGGCAACGGTTTGCTAAATCGTCATAGGGGAAACCCTATCGTGGGTTCGAATCCCACCGTCTCCGCCATATATTATTTTATTCGACTTAATATCAATAACTTAATATTTTTATAAATTATGTTCCCACATTCATTCCCACATTGTGATTGCGATTTAATGACTTGGGGAAAACCTGACAGGTCACCCAACGGCTATAGACCTCAAACTCAAAGCTTAACTTTGGGGCTGAGACGCTCAAGTCCGTCAATGCCGAAAAGCGGTCGCGCGCGCGCGCGCGTAGCACTGTGATAATTACCGCTTTCCAGCAGAACGTTTACAAGATCAGCCGGAAGTTTTATCCGCCAGAAATCTTTTCCTGTAGTCTTGCCCCCGGGGTGGGATCTGCAAACAAGATAACCCCATGCTGAAGCAAGACCTGCTCAATGCGCTTGTCGTTAGGAGAGCCTGTTGGCCGCTGATCATGCTTGCGTTCCCAAAATCTAACTGCGCGCTCATCGACACCCATAGCAGCGCCGAAAGTTCGCTGCGTCAATCCCGCCATAACGCGTGCTGCTCGCAGCTGGCGGCCTGTGACAAGGTTCTTGCTGTATATGGCCATGAAAACCCTCTTTGCTTGAGTAGAGCGGCTGTCTAACGAGCCGCATTACGGACTCAGTGTTAATTCGCGAATATTGCCGGCTCCCATAGTCGCCAGCAGCGCCATCTCAAGCGCCTCCAGTTGCTCCTCGTTCAGGGTCGAGACATCTAGTGTCCTTGTGACCTGCTGCTGTATAGGCCCCCGTCTGGCCCACTGTGCTCTAGCCGCTGGGCGTCATGCCAGCCTGAGGCTGCTCTGGAGCGGTTCTTAAGCCCAAGAGTGACGACAGCAGCGTTGCCAGCCTCACCCTTCGACAAGGCAATGGCGCGGCGTTCC
>CAIVAX010000045.1 GCA_903903935.1 uncultured Hyphomicrobiales bacterium
ATGCTGAAGTTAGCGAGGACGAGGCAACCAAAATAGCCAGAGACATTTGGCGGCGCATTAATCTGCCTAATCTAAAGGACAATATTGCTCCCACCAAAGCCAGAGCCAGTTTGGTTTTGACCAAAGGGTCAGATCATCGCATTCAAACTGTCTCTTTGCGCAAATTGTGAGCTTATAACGTCAGCCCATTTTGATTTGCCAGATTCAAAAGACTCTGCTGCGGCCTTGCTCCATAATGCTGAATGATCTCAGCTGCAGCAATAGCTCCCAGACGAGCGCAATCGACAAGGCCTGCACCTTTGGCCAATCCTGATAAAAAGCCTGCAGCATAAAGATCGCCCGCCCCAGTGGTATCAACAAGCCTTTCAATAGGAATAGCGGGGACCTTATGTGTCTCTTCACGTGTAATGACGATTGAGCCTTGTTCGGACAATGTCACAGCAGCCAAAACGCCTTCTTCACGAATGGCGCGAATAGCGGTGTCAAGATCAGAGGTCTGATAGAGCGATTTGAGCTCGTGCTGATTGGCGAAAATAATATCGAGAGAGCCGGAACGCATGAGGCCTAAGAATTCATCTCTATAGCGATCGACACAAAAGGAATCAGATAAAGTGAGGGCAACTTGACGTTGAGCATTATGTGCGATCTCGGCCGCCTTCTCAAAAGCCTTTTTGGCTTCCGGCGGGTCCCAGAGATAGCCTTCCAGATAAATGATGCCGGCCGATTGAATAAGCTCACTGTCAACATCATCGCTGGTCAGATTCTGGCAGGCACCCAAATAGGTATTCATAGTGCGCTCGCCATCGGGTGTAACCAAAATTACGCTCTTGGCTGTTGCTGGTCCATCAATGGCATTAGCCGTATTAAAATGAACACCCATTGAGCGAATATCATGAGAAAAGGATTCGCCCACATCATCCTTTTTAACTTTACCTATAAAGGAGGCTTTGAGGCCAAAAGAGGCGACACCAACAATGGTATTGGCCGCCGAACCGCCCGAGATAATAGTTCTTGGTCCCATCGCATTGAGTAAGGCATGTGAACGGTTTTCATCGATCAGCGTCATTGCGCCTTTGTTAAGTTGATGTTGGGCTAGAAAATCATCCTCAACTTGTGAAATCACGTCCACAATTGCATTGCCAATACCCAATACATCAAAACGCAAGGACGTCATTTGTTTATCCAATCTAATGAAATTCTGATTGTTCGTTTTGCATTCCTCAAGACCAACGTCAAGAGAGCTCTTTGCCAGATTTGCTTTTAAGATATCCATCCAATCGTAACAGCATGTCTTGCACCTGATCGGGCTCCAAACGACTAATATTGGCTGCAAGTCTATTGGCATATTCGGTTGTCACCGGCGCCAATCCTGATGTATCGAGCACAACACGCGGATCTGAGAGTTGAGCAAGACGCTCCAATTCCTCTGCATCATCCCAAATGATGTTGAAATAAACGATGATCCTTTGCACCAAATACCAGGCTGGCTTGCCCCTTTTGCCATGTTCCAACGCGGACAAATAAGCTGCCGAGACGCCAATCTCAGCTGCCATATCCTTTAGGAATACTTGTTTTTTGTCTCGGAGCTCTCTGAGCTTTTGACCGAAGGGTGTCATGTAAACACACCCTCATTGCCGATGCGGTCCGAACGTCGCAATCTTACATACAAGGCACCAAAGCCACCATGGGCGGGAGCGGCCTCCTCAAATCCCATCACAATCCGGCGCAAGGATGGTTCTCTCAGCCATTGAGGCACGCTTTGACGCAATACACCTTTCGACTTTTGGGGATCATAGTCGCTGTCCCTCGTTTTCGAGCCCTTTCCCGTCACAATGAGAATAATGCGAAATCCGGAAACGTATGATTGATTCAAAAAGTCGATGAGAATGTGATGAGCTTGATCCTGACGCAAGCCATGCAAATCAAGCGCAGCATCCACTCTGATTTGACCTCTAGAGAGTTTCTTCTTCACTCGCGCTTCGATAGGCGCAAGAGGAGGCAAGGCGGATTTTGCTTTTATCGCTTGTGCAGTTGAGGGTGTATGATGCAGCGTTTCGCGTGGAATCGATTTTGTGCTCTCGATAAGATGTTTGGTCAGATCAATATCCTCATTGACCTGATAGTCTCGATCTTCAAATCTCTTATAGACCTTCACATTCTTTGTGGTCTTGAGCCATAGATCCAATTCATGTGGTGTCAAATCCCTCCGTCTTTTTACTATGTGAGCATCATCGCCTTTCATGATGATCGCTCCATTTTTGGTAATAGGTAAATGAGATGAGCTGGATGTTTAATTTCACCAGCGCGTTCTCCAGCTGCCACTCCTGAGCCGAAGAATAGATCTATTCTTTCTTCACCAATAATTGCCGAACCTGTATCCTGAGCAATCATCAGCCGCGCAAAATGTTCCTCTTGTGCTGTTCGCAAAGGCAAATGCGCCTCGACCCAAATGGGCAGACCATAGAACCAATGATGACGATCAATGGCGATGGAACGCAAAGGGGTAAGGGAGATTCTTTGGCCACCTATTGGGCCTTCATCCTGTGCGAGGTCTTGAGCAAAATCAAAAAAGACATAGGATTTATTTTCATGCAAAAGCTTGCGCCCAGCATCTTGAGGGCCCTGACCGTTCTGTCTGACCCAATGTTTGATGGCCTCTGATGACATATCTGAGGCGGCAATCTCACCCCTCTCAATCAATATCTTTCCAATCGAGGAATATGGATAGCCGTTGCGTCCGGCATATATCAAACGTCTTTGTGAGCCATCGCTGAGTTCAATGCGTGCTGAACCTTGCGCCTGAACAATAAAGACCTCGACAGCATCTTTCAGCCAGACAAGGACTTTGGTTTGATCTGCCAAAACGCCTGCATCAATATGGGCGCGATCTGGCCATAGAGATGAATTGGCTTTATGGGCGCATGTGGGATCGGCAAAGGCGAGGACAGGCTCTGAATAGTCTGCTGTTTGAAATAAAGAGCCTTTGAGGATAGGCTCATAATAGGCTGTGACAAAACCTCTTGGCGATGGATCTGGATCCAATGATTGATAGGGTTGAAAAAACCGCATCCAGAGATCGCAAGCCTCGCTAGAGGTTTGGGGCGATTTTATCTCTATGGCCCTTGCACAAATATGTTTGAAAAGATCAGAGGCTCCCGAATCTTGTCGGAGGGTTTGATCTTGATTGTTTATATGAAAAGCTGATTTTCTAAACACATCCCATGCCAGAACAAGATCATCCGATTCAAACCCGATAATTTCTTTAAATTGAAGCGGTCTTAAAGACTCTAGAGGCATTGAAGCTCAATTCTCTTGTTCAATGACCACTATCAGTGGCAACTAGAATCCAATTTGGATTTCGAGACCCGAGATCACGAGAAAAAGTCCAGATATCGATCATGTCGACAATTTTTTCGGGATGACCGTCAATGATTGAGCCTGATTGATCTTTGGCAACCGTAATCAGCTTTGAGGAAAATTGGATTGTAATCTGAGCCAAACTAGCCCTGACAGCGACGTCTTCAAAGAGAGCCTTATCGATCGAGACAAAAGTGGTTTCTGTCACATGGCCTGCGGCTGCTCGCTGATCGATTGCTTTCGAAAAGCTATCAAAAACATCCGAACCAAGTAGATTTTTTAATGTCGGCTTGTCGCCAGTAGCGAATGCCAGAACTATCATTTCATAGGCCGACTTTGCCCCATCTATAAACATAGCTGGCGAAAATAACTTTTCAGTTCGGGCAATCGTCTCAAAGCCTAGCCAGACCTTTGACCCTCGAGCGGTGAAAGCAAGCCAGGGGTGAGATTCTTCCGTTCTCTCTTCGAAAGGCAGGGTCTTGGCAGGTTCGGACAAGGGCATGCGGATGACATTGCTGTCCTTGTCAGCGGAGGCTGAGTTTTTGTCCTGTTCTGGCGCGCGAGAGAACGGATTATAGGGCGGGCGCTCATGACCCGTTCTGGTTCCCAGCACGGTTCGCAATTTCCAGATGACAAAAATAGCCAAGAGGGCAAAGATGATAAGTGTTGGATCTGACATAAACTTGCCTGTTCCTCTAAATCGATCTGATTCGAATACTACTGCTTCAGATAGGGCAGTCGTGTGGTTTTTTCATCGTTTAAATTTAACATTGATTCTAAACGATTTATTGGTACGTTTTGGGCTCCGCCGCTCAGGATCGACTTGTTTCACCCCCTCTTTCATGATACCGCGCTAATCGCGATTGTGTCTGGGGTTTGATCCAAGACAGTCTGATATCATTTATGGAATTGGGGTAGCCACATGGCCGAAGGAAATGGAAGCGTAGCAGAAACCAACACTGCTCCCCAATTGAGCGTTCTTGT
This sequence comes from uncultured Hyphomicrobiales bacterium, assembly GCA_903903935.1. Classification (GTDB taxonomy): domain Bacteria; phylum Pseudomonadota; class Alphaproteobacteria; order Rhizobiales; family Beijerinckiaceae; genus Terripilifer. The sequence goes on from CAIVAX010000045.1 coordinate 4,342, forward strand.
TCAATATATCAAAGATTTATCCTTCGAAAATCCCCATGCTCCCCAGTCCTTGGGTGCGCAGGAAAAGGCCCCCAATATTTCCATTCAGGTCAATGTCAATGCACGCCAATTGGCTGAGGCAGACTATGAGGTTTCGCTGATCCTAGAAGGGTCGGCTGGTGACAGTTCGCAGACCTTATTCAAATTTGAACTGACCTATTGTGGTATTTTCCGGATTCAAAACATACCGGCCGAAAATCTGCCGCCGGTGATTTTGATCGAATGCCCGCGCCTGCTCTTCCCCTTTGCCCGGCAAATTATTGCCGACTCAGTTCGTAATGGCGGCTTTCCGCCTTTGTTCATCGACCCCATCGATTTCCAAGCGCTGTTTGTTCAGAGAGCGGCGGCAGAGGCTGGCGGCCAAGCCACAGCCTGATCTCAAAGGGAAAATTTCTGATCAGTGATCTTCCTTGATATAATAACTCCAAATGGCCTTCGTTCCCATTTTCTCAACCAATTTGGAATGAAGAGCCATTTCATCTTCGCTGAGTTTAGTTAAAAGAGCTTGCGGTCGAGCCCCCACTTGCGTCTTAATCTCTTGAACAACGACTTTCTCAGCTGCTTGCAGGCTTAACGCTGTCTGACGGCCACCACATAATTCCGCATAGACCTCCGCAAGAATTTCTCCATCCAACAAAGCTCCGTGCTTTGTTCTGCGGCTATTGTCTATCTTGTAGCGAGCGCAGAGCGCATCCAGACTATTCGAACTGCCCGGATGTTTCTTTCGTGCCAAAGCCAAAGTATCAAGGACGCGGTCCATCAAAATGGGCTGACGTTTGATCATCTTCAGTTCATGATTGATGAACTTCATATCAAATTCAGCATTGTGAATGACGAGACGATCATCGCCAATGAATGACAAAAAGTCATCGACGATTTGATCAAAGGTTGGCTTGCCGGTTAGAAATTCGCGCGACAATCCATGCACTCTGAAGGCCTCTTCAGGCATGTCCCTTTGTGGGTCAAGGTAGCAATGAAAGACCTGTCCCGTAGGAATCAAATTGAAAACTTCGACACAGCCGATTTCCACAATGCGATCGCCTCTAACGGGATCAAGGCCTGTGGTTTCCGTATCCAAAATTATTTCACGCAAAGGTTTATCCTCACTGATGCCCGAGAGTGGATCTTACAATAGCTTCCACTTGTTTGCGAGCTGAAGCCAGACCCAGTCCCGTCTGAATTATAAAATGGGCCGCTTTGCGTTTTTGCTGATCATCGATCTGCTGTGCAAGGATAGATTTGAATTTGTCTTCTGTCATTCCAGGCCTTAAGAGGACGCGTTTCTTTTGTTCTTCTGCGCTCGCCGTAACAACAAGAATAAAATCAAAATCCGATCGTTTTCGCTTTTCAAAAAGCAAGGGGATGTCGAGAACAACTAGGGGTTTTCGGAGACTGCGACATTTATCCAGAAACGCATTCTCTTTCTCTCTGATGAGAGGATGCAGAATCTGTTCTAAAAGTTGGAGCTTGCTTTTGTCTTTAAAAACACTGTCTCCGAGTTTTTTCCTATCAATCGAAGATCCTTCAACAGCATCTGGAAAATGAATGGACAGAGGAGCAAGAGCTTCTTTTGAATAGAGCTCATGAACACTTGCGTCAGAATCA
>CAIVAX010000046.1 GCA_903903935.1 uncultured Hyphomicrobiales bacterium
ATGTTCTGCGGCGGTATTTTCTGGGCGGCGCCGATGGCTTTACCATGGCTGTGGTGACCGCCTTTGGGCGCTTTTTGCGCATAGCCAAAATGCTGGAACGCAAGGATCATCGCCCCCCGGGACAATCCAAGGGCCCATAAAAAACAGCAAAGCTTAAAGGGCCTCTCGCAAGTGCTGGCCGAGTCAGATATAGGCCAGATTATGAGTCTGATTTCTCGCACCCAAGATCTCGCCGACATCTGCGCCAGGATGTCCAAACACCCCTATGTCACGGTGGATACGGAGTTTTTGCGCGAGACGACCTTTTGGCCCAAAGCCTGTGTGATCCAGATCGCCAGCGAGGCCGAGGCTGTGGCGATTGATGCTTTGTCGGAAGACATGGATCTCACCCCCTTTTTCGAGCTGATGGCCAATCCCGCCCTCGTGAAGGTCTTTCATGCCGCTCGGCAGGATTTAGAAATTATCTGGCATCTGGCCAAGATCATTCCCGCCCCTTTGTTTGATACGCAGGTCGCAGCCATGGTCTGCGGCTATGGCGATCAAGTGAGCTATGGCGAATTGGCTCAATCCATTTGCAAAGTCACTTTGGATAAATCCTCGCGCTTTACCGATTGGTCACGCCGCCCCCTATCCGAAACGCAGATCACTTATGCTCTGGCTGATGTCACCCATTTGCGCGACATTTATAAATCGCTCAATGCGCAATTAGAGAAAACGGGACGCCTGTCTTGGCTGAGTGATGAAATGGCCTCGCTGTCTTCACCCGCCACCTATGAACAGCATCCCGATCTGGCATGGCAGCGCTTTAAAAATCGCGCCCGCAAGCCGCGTGATCTGGCCTTGCTGATGGAATTATGTGCCTGGCGCGAGCGCGAGGCGCAAACCAAAGATGTGCCGCGCTCGCGCATTCTCAAAGACGATATTCTGATCGAAATCGCCTTGGCTGCCCCCCGCACGCCCGAGGCCTTGGGCAATCTGCGCGCTTTCCCGCGCGGCATGGAGCGCTCACGCTCAGGCCAAGAGATTCTGGTTGCCATTGAACATGGCCTCGCCCGTGATGCCAAATCTCTGCCTGCCATTGAACGCGAGCGCCGCAATATGAGCGGCGGCGCCACAGTCGAATTGCTCAAAGTTTTGTTGCGGCAAGTCTGCGAGCGTCATGGTGTGGCGCCCAAAATGATCGCCACTGTCGATGATCTGGAAGCTATTGCTCAGAATGATCGCGCAGAGGTCGCTGCTCTGACAGGCTGGCGCAGAGAGATTTTTGGCCTCAAAGCGCTGGAGCTCAAAAAAGGCCGTCTGGCTTTGACGGTTGAGAAAGGCAAAGTCGTCACCCTTGAATGGCGTGACACAGCCAGCACTGAGCCAGAGGCCAGCAATTAGACTGAGCTTTGCTCAGCCAAACACCCGCCAGAAATAAGTGGCCGTAATCACGCTGATGATGGTGATGACAATGCGCCGCAAGATAGCTTGCGAAATGGTGCGGGCAATGCGCGCCCCGACATAGCCGCCAACCAGCCCACCGGCCAAAGTCATAAAAGCAAAACTCCACGTCACATCGCCAATGATGACAAACAAAATGACGGCCGCCGCATTGAGTGAGCCAACCAATATGCTGCGCACAGCGCCGGTGGCTTTGAGATCATGCACACCAAACAGGCTCCACAGCGCCAGCATCATAATGCCAACAGCGGCGCCAAAATAGCCGCCATAAATGGC
>CAIVAX010000047.1 GCA_903903935.1 uncultured Hyphomicrobiales bacterium
CGGGACACCGCCCTCAGCCTGTTTCAAAATCCCCATGATCTGGGGTTCACCAAATCTGCCAATCTTCATCCAAAATCTCCTCGCAGATCACGCCGAGAAAATTCTACTTTCAAACCCGATTATTTTCAGGGGGGATTACCCAACCAAATGACTTTTATCGGTTCGGTTTAAATTTGTGATGAGGGATGATGCGATCAGAAACCACTCCGGCTGATCGAATAGCGCCCCAAAAGAGGGACTTCATATCGCAAGAGCAACCGCCTGACCGCTCTGAAGTAAGCTCAAATAAAGACATAAAATGATGTCTTGGGAAACGATCTATATTGGACATTTTATCTCTAGCGTCTAACGTGACTGACTATAAATCTGAATCGCATCGCCCAAGAGAGCTTGTTATGAAATCAAACATCCGCAATTTAAGAATTGAATGGGGTGATTGCGATCCCGCAGGCATTGTCTATTATCCTCGCTATTTTGAAATCTTTGACAATGGAACGACCTATTTAATTGAATCGATTGTCGGCACGATCAAGCGCGAGTTTCTTGCCGATAGCGGCTTTTTGGGCTGGCCCATGGTTGATACGCGAGCAAGCTTTTTGTACTCCCTGCGCTATGGCGATCAAGTGTCGCTTGAAAGTCAATTTACTGAGATTGGTCGCTCAAGTTTCAAAGTGCATCATCGCCTGACCAAAGATGGTAAACTGGCCGTGGAAGGCTGGGAAACACGCGTGCTTGTGGTGGAAGAAAATGGCGCCATCAAATCAACGCCCATTCCGGCAGATCTCATCGAAAAAATGAAGGGCAGTTAAAACAGCACTCTCTTTTATCATCGCGTCGATCAGGAGAGAGTAAAGAGTGGCGCCCCAGATACACAAAAGCCTGGGGCAATCCTATGAAAGGTTCACCCCAGGCTTTGTTAGACAGAGACGCAGCTGAAGAGAAATTATCTCTGGCCACTCTCAATTGTCTTCTTCAAAGTGTCGAGAACTTGCGGTGAGACATTCGCCAAGGACTTCAAAATAGCAGCGCCCCTATCTGGTCCCACAAAGCTATAAGGCAAGCCAAATTGCTTGACTGTGTCTGCAGTAAAGTCTGCATCCAGAGAGGCTTTTTCATAGGCCTCACGCAGAATCGCAACCACGGGCGCAGGTGTCTCAGGCGGCGCGAAGGCGATGAATGTCAACTCACCCACCTGATTGGTCAGCCAATTTAACGCATCCCATGTCGGGCCAGACGGCATCTTTCCATAAATCTCTTTATAGAGATCAGGAAAAGCCGGCATTTCAGTGATCGCTTTATTGCGCTCATAATTACCCGCCTCATCGACAGGCAGATAATAATTAATGCCTATGCCTTCTCCGGATTTCACGAATCCAGCTGAACGGCTGCGAAAAGTCGTAATACTCGTATTATGAAACTGCAATTCACTGCGTTGCAGGCCCAGAAACACATCAGCGCCGCCACGATAGCCAAGAATGAGCCGATTTTTGACTCCCAGAGTATCGAGTGCAAGGCGCGCCATCAGTCCAGATATTGCAGTCGCATTGGTCTCGCCCGTCGTAATCAAATCGGCTTTGACAATATCAGCCGCTTTTTTCATGCCGCCTGGTACGCTATCTGTGCGGGCATAATTAACGCGCACATCTCCCGTCCCGCCTAAATATTCGAGTTTTTCGTAACGCACGCGATAACCGCCTGCGCCTCCTATGGCTTGCGCCAGCGGATCCCAAGGCCCCCACAAAATGGTCATGCCATCATTCTTGGCCCTCTCAGCCAGAAAATTTGTGGCAACCAGACCCGCTCCGCCAGGCATATTCTGCACAATGATATTGGGTGAGCCTGGAATATATTTACGCAAATATTGTGAGAAGCTGCGCGCAAACAGATCTGACGTGCCACCTGCCTCCAAGCCAACAAGAATGGCGAGCGTCTTGCCTTGATAATAATTCCCAGATTGGGCCGATGCCTCATGTGTTAAACCGCTGGCCAGCACGGCTGCAGTTGTAATCCCAAAAATCATCTTGCGCATTTTTCTCTCCCTTTTATTTGACTTTGAGTAGGGGAGCGTCTCCAAGGAGATGCCCTAGCGTGTTCACACTTTCTGCTTGTGTGATTGAATTGACAGCCTCGATGATCGATTGCGAGCGCTCAGACCCAAACACAGGCTGCATCAGCTCATAGGCTTTGGCAGAGACTTCTGCTCTGCTCATCGGATTCTTACTTGTTCCTCGCACCGCATAAGTGCGATGCGAAAAGCTCCGACCATCTTGCATGTGAATCTCAACGATAGCTTGCCGGGCAGGCTGCGCCCGCATGAGCTCTTCGCTGGAAATGAGTCGCACTTTGTCCCGCATCTTGAGAATGGCTGGCTCAAACATGCGGCTTTCATCATGTGAGGAATGAAACCCAACTGTTCCATCGATGAGCATGAGAGCCGTCAAATGCTGCGCATTGACGCTGGGCATTTTGCGGCCATCGACAATCTGCGCACCCTCAGTGGGCAAATGCACATCGACCCGCGCAATTTCTTCTCTGTGTATGGGGTGCTCACGCAGCAGATGTTCTAAAGAATCTAAAGCAGCCTGCATGGGGGAGCCCACGGTCCAGCGCTTGATATTAGTGTGAGTGATGGCGAAACTCTCGCCCAAATCATCAAAAAGCTCTGCAACATCGGCCTTAATACCAAAGGCAGAGAAGAAGCTTGGTATGCCATCTAAAACATCACCAACACCCGGCAGACCAGACTGCACCATTAAAACGGCTGCAACGCCATTGCGACTGGGCATGCCAGCAAAGACGAAAGCCTTTTCTATATGTTCGCGATCGCGAAACAAAGTTGCAAGGCCGCTTGTTTGCTGCGCGCCATAAGAAACAACGGAAGCCATTTGCGAAGGTGTCTTGACTGCAAGTGCCCCTGCGGCAAATGTGGCACCAAACGATCCGCCAAAGGCATGAGTGTCAAATCCGCGTTCCGTGATGAAGGATCCGCCGCCCATAGCCATGCCGAAACGAGCACAAAAATCATAGCCAAGGACAACAGCTTTTAAAAAATCTTGTCCTTTTGCGCTGCTCTGTTGAGCCATGGCTAATGCAGCAGGCACCACCGCACAGCCAGGATGGGTGATGGATGCAGGATGCGCATCATCCGTTTCATCGGCATGCGCGGCCATAGCATTGGCGAGCGCTGCATCAATAGGGTTAGTTTTAAAGCCGGCGCCCACAACAGCTGCAACAGGCTGACCAATGTGTGATTGTACAAATTGTCTTGCGGCGATCCCTGCAGGCAATTGAGCGCCCGAAACCATAGCGGCAAGTGTATCGAGGAGATGAATCTGCGCCCGCTCGATGACCTCGTCAGGCAAGGGCTGCTTGAGCGCCTTTAACGCATAGGCAGAGAGCCGAGCTGTGAGAGAGGTGTCAGATCCTGATGTCTCCCCTGTCATATCATGATCCCATAAAAAATCCGCCGGTGGCATGAATGACCTGCCCGGTCACATAACTGAAATCCGGCCCGGCAACCGCCGCAACGACATTGGCGATTTCATGCGGCCGTCCGGGACGGCGCATGGGAATTAGATGATCGGGACGCCCGCGCGACAATTCGACTTTACGCTCATCGGCATCTTCTTCCGCTTCAATGCGTCCGGGCGAAACAAGATTAGCCCTGACGCCGTGAGGCCCATAAGTGACAGCAACAGAGCGCATCAATCCAACTAAAGCAGATTTTGCTGTTGGCGTGCCGGGGCCTTTTGCGCCTGTAAAAGCAGTTGCCCCTGAGATGAACACAAAACAGCCGCTTGTTTTGATCAATTCTGCCGCTGCATGTTTAGATAATAAAAACGCACCATCTACGACAACCGCCTGCGCGGCTCGAAAACCAGCCAGATCGAGCGATTCAAATGAGCCATGCTCACGGTTCACAGCATTATGAACCACAATGTCCAACCGCCCAAAGCGCTCAACAATGGCCTCGATCATCGCCTTATTTGCAGCCTCATTAGCAATGTCTGCCAGAGCGACCATTGCGCGCCCGCCAGCAGCCTCAATCTCTTGAACGACACTTTGAGCCTCACTGAGCGAGGCCCGCGCATTGACAGCAACAGCTGCGCCATCACGCGCCAAGCGCAAACAAATCTCACGTCCAATACGACGAGAGCCACCCGTAACGAGAGCGACCTGACCGGATAGAGGAACTCGAGGAGAAGACATTAAGGTTTCCGTTGATTGCTTTTGGCCGCTTTGAGGCTTTCATGCGAACTCACGGCCTGTGATTGAATGAGGTTCGCTACTTTTTCTGATGGATAATTGAGAACATGAGTCAGCACGTCAACAGTATCTTCTCCCAACCGCGGCGGGAAACTATGCTGCTTTTTCTCATGATGTTTCTGTTTGATGGGGTTGCCCGCCACACGCGCTGTTTGCTCTGGCGTATCGCCTGACAGCTCAAGGATCATATTTCTATGAATGACTTGTGGTTCTGCGAGCGCCTTATCAACAGTGTTGATTGTGCCGACCGGAACCCCGACATCACGCAAGGCCTTAACCCAGCTCGCGGCATCTTTCTTCGAAAACGCTTGATCTAAAAGTGCGATCAAGTCTGTGCGATGGGCATTACGATCGGGAACAGTCAAAAAGCGCGGATCCGTGACAAGATCTGCAAGACCCAGAACGCGGCACATGTCTTGCCACATTTTTTCTGTATTGGCTGTAATGGCAATCTCAACGCCATCTTGGGCTGTAAAGCAGCGATAAGTTGGCAGAGAATCATGCTCGCGCCCCTGCGGCCCGGGCACTTTTCCAGAATGCAGATAATTGGCGGCCTGATAATTCAAAAACGAAATCTGCACATCAAGCATGGCAACATCAATGCAATCGCCATGTCCTGTCACAGAACGCTTGTTGAGAGCGGCCAGCACACCAATCACGCCATACATGCCCGCTGCCAGATCACCAATGGGCGCACCCGCCCGCACGGGACGACCGCCCTTCTCACCTGTCAGGCTCATGCCACCCGACATGGCCTGTACAATCATATCATAGGCCGCATGATCACGGTCCGGCCCATCTTGGCCAAAGCCGCTCACCGAACACCAAACGAGACCGGGATTGAGTTTTGAAATCTCCTCATAGGTGAGGCCCATGCGCGCCAAAACACCTGGGCGACGATTTTCAAACAAAACATCGCATTTTAAAGCAAGATCACGAACAACCGCTATGCCCTCTGGCGATTTGAGATCAACCACAAGCGATTTTTTATTGCGATTGATACAAGTGAAATAAGTGCTCGATCCCGCCACATAATTGGGCGGGACGGAACGCGATGAATCACCATAGACAGATTCGATCTTGATGATCTCTGCACCAAGATCGCCTAAAATCTGTGTCCCATAGGGTCCTGCAAGAAATTCGGTGAGATCGAGCACGCGGATATGTGAGAGTGGTCCAGTTGCTTCGCTCACCTAGACCCCCAAAACATGGATGGTGACAGCGCCATGATCAAGGCCCGCAACACCGCCGCCTGTGACATGCGTCATCGCAAGTTTTGCGCCTTCAACCTGTCTTTTGCCAGCGCGGCCCTGCAATTGATGGGTCATCTCGACAATCTGGGCAATGCCCGTGGGACCAATGGGATGACCACGTGACACAAGCCCACCGGTTATATTCAAAGGAATGCGGCCACCAATGTCGAAGTCACCATCTTCGAGCAGTTTGACAGCTTCGCCC
>CAIVAX010000048.1 GCA_903903935.1 uncultured Hyphomicrobiales bacterium
CAATCACAGCGATCAAAACGAGCGGGCCGATGAAGCGCGCCCGGCTGTTCTTGGGGGGCGCCGCCTCCACCATTCCAGAACCCCGGGCGGGCTGGGCTGTGGTCAGTGCAGAGGCCGGTGCATTCGCGACGGGCTGCCCAAATGTCTGATTTTGTGAAGATTGATTGTGCGGATGGGTAGGCTCGGTCACTGATGTTTGCTCTCTCATCTGCCAAAGCGGGGCAGATCGTTTGGGATCAAGGTCTGTAAGCTTGACCTAAGCTAAAAATATTGCCATTGCAATGCTAACCGAACCGTTCGGTCAAAAATATTTTTGCAGCGCAGCAAATGAGCCCGTCTTGGATAATGATGATCCCATAAGCTCTGCCCTGACCTTGGGGCAGGACCAGACTGAAAGCGCCAAGCTGCGGCAGATCTTGGATGGCGCGCGCCGGGTCTTCCTTGCTGATGGCTATGATGGTGCCAGCATGAATGACATTGCACGCACGGCGGGTGTGTCGAAGGGCACGTTATATGTCTATTTCGAATCAAAAGAGATTTTGCTGGAAGCTTTGATCCGCGATTTGAAGACGGCGCAGGGCGAACGTCATATTTGCATTGATGCCAGCAACAATTCTGTTGAGGAGAATTTACGGCAATCGGCTTTGCATTTGAGCCGCAAGATCCTGCAGCCCGAGCATATTGCCATCATCCGTCTGGTGATTGGTGTGGCTCACAAATTGCCGCAAGTGGGGCGGGCTTTTTATGAATCAGGTCCGCTCTATGGACGTGCGAGGCTCAGCGCTTATCTCGATCACATGGTAACCAAAGGCATATTGAACATTGAAAATACGGATCTTGCTGCCGGGCAATTTTTGCAATTGGCCTATTCAGAGCTGATCAATCTGAAATTATTCCGAATGGTGGATGAGATTTCGGATGACGACCTCTTGCGGGCCATTGACCCTGCCATTGCCATGTTCATGGCCGTTTATGCCAAAGGCAAACAGAGGCCTCATTCCTAATTGCCAATAAAGCGCCGAACTGCATTTTCAACATTTTGTCTTTGCTGCGCGCTCATCGCATTCAACAGGCCATCAAGATAATCATCCTTAAGGCCTGAGGCCCGCGCCAGAATGTGCCATTTCATCGCCTCAATCATATCAAGGCGCACACCGCGGCCATTGGCCAGCATGCGAGCAAGGCGATTTTGCGCAATGGGGTTTTCACGAGCCGCCGCCCGCAAGAAGAATTTGCCCGCCAGCGCTTCATCTTTCTCGACACCATCGCCATTAAACAAGGCAATGGCATATTCGACCAAAGAGGACAGATGATGATCTTCAGCAGCAACTTTGAGTAATTGGGTCGCCTTTTGGCGATCTTTGATAACGCCCGTGCCTTCACGATAAAGCATGGCCAGAGCATAGCTGGCATCATCATCGCCCTGTTCGGAGGCACGACGAAACAAATCGGCCGCTTTGGGAAAATCAGAAAGAGTGGCATCCATCGCCATCACGCCCAGATTATACAGCGCGCCAGCATGATTGGCCTTTGCGGCCTGTTCAAAAGCCTGTTGCGCTTTGCCTAAATCTTTCTCGACGCCCACTCCTTCGAGATAAGCACGGCCCAAGGCAAAGGCACCTTGCACATCGCCCCGATCGGCGGCTAATTTGTAATAGCTTGCTGCAGCTGAAAGGTCACGCCGCACGCCAAGACCGGTGCGATAAAGCTCCCCCATTAAAGTGAGAGCTGGTGCATCATTGGGATTATCGGCAATGCGCTTAGTTGCCTCGCGCACAGCGGTCACATAATAGCCGCGCTGAAAGGCGGCAAAGGCAAGATCGGGCTTGGGCTTTGTGGGATCCTCCTGCGCCGCCTCATTCTCTTTGAGGCCGGGCACTGGCGGCAGATTGGGCCGCGGCTGTGTAAAGACCGGCACAGAGGAGGGGAGAGTTTGTGTCTGCGCTTCAAGCGAAGCGGGAAGAAGAAGCGCTGAGACGATTGCGCAGGCAAGCGCCAGAGGACGGGATATACGCTGTCTCTCAGCTGCTTTTTGCATAGGCATGTTCAATCACCGCCATCGCCTTGCGCACACCCGCATCCGGGCCTTCAGGATCATTCCACACAAAATCACTCAGAGCGATAAAATCTGCGCCCGCGCGCACCAGCGCGGCAATCTCATCGCCCGATTGTGCAAAGCCGACCACAGGCACATTGAAAATATCTGCCCACCAGCTCACCCGCTCCAGCGTGCGGGCAAAATCAGGCACGAAGCCATCAGCCTCCGGCTCGCCAATCAAGAGATAGTCGATTTCCTTTTCGCCAAAGCTCATCGCTTCATCGCGTGTCTTCACCCGTCCGACACCAACGATATAATCGGGCTTCATTTTGGCAATTGCTTCATCAAGTGGGGCGGGGCGATCGCCTGTCGCACTATTGATATGGACGCCATCAGCCCCCGAGCGCAAAGCCCATTGCGCCTCACCCTCCAGAAGAATAGCCGCGCCGCGCTCGACAGCCAGAGGCGCCAGAGTGCGGATGATTTTTTTGGCCGAGCCTTCATCATGAACCGCACACCGCACGAGCACGCAGGCGATGACCCCAGCATCAAGGGCCGCCTCAAGGCTTTGCGCCAAGCTGGACGCCTGCTCGAGTGGTGGTGTAATCAGATATAGGCTTGGGATCGTCTGGGCCATAAATTAACTCGATTCTGCTTTAAGCTCTTATCTGAAGGCTCGCATCTCATATAGGCACAGGAGTTCCCGATTCACCTGCCTGTTAGAAGATATCTTGACAGAATGCCTTTAGACCCAAAAGGATTCAATCGTTCTATGATCAAAATTCCTTATCGATTTCACCGCGCAGTTTTTACCATTCAAGTGACCGGCTTTGCCTCGGCTATGGTGTCTGGGCTGACAACATGGCGCAATATGGGCCTGACGCCGGATTTTTTCTCGCATTGGATTCCAGCTTGGCTGGCCTCTTGGCCTGTTGCCTTTCCCTCGATGTATGCGGTGACGCCTTTGGCGCAGAGATTAGCTGGAAAGCTCTGCGCTCCGCCGCCGTCTGACCCCCCAAAGGGCTGAGCCGAGTTTTAAGAAAAGGTCGGATCGAGCTTGCCAGCCGTATAACGCTTGGCCATGTCAGACAGGGGGATAATCTTGCCCATTTTCGAGGCTTTGCCGGCTGTGTTGAATTCCTCAAGACGCTGACGGCAAATCTTCGACATGGCATCAAGCGCCGGCTTAAGATATTTGCGCGGGTCAAATTCGCCGGGATGTTCGCTGAGCACGCGGCGGATCTGGCCGGTGATCGCCATACGATGATCGGTCTCAATATTGATCTTGCGCACGCCATTCTTAATGCCGCGCTGAATTTCTTCTACCGGCACGCCCCAAGTCTGCGGCATTTTTCCGCCAAACTTATTGATGATGTCCTGCAGATCCTGCGGCACAGACGATGAGCCATGCATGACCAGATGCAGATTGGGCATTTTGCGATGGATTTCTTCAATCACATTCATCGCCAGAATAGCGCCATCGGGCTTGCGCGAGAATTTATAAGCGCCATGCGATGTGCCCATAGCGATGGCGAGTGCATCGACCTTGGTTGCCTTGACGAATTTCACCGCTTCATCGGGATTGGTCAGCAATTGATCATGGCTGAGTTTGCCCTCTGCGCCATGCCCATCTTCCTTATCGCCCATGCCGGTTTCCAGGGAGCCCAGCACGCCCAGCTCGCCTTCCACCGAAACGCCGCCCATATGCGCAATATTCACCACATTGCGAGTGACTTGCACATTATAATCGTAATTGGCGGGCGTGGTGCCATCTTCTTTAAGCGAGCCATCCATCATCACTGAGGTGAAGCCTGATTGGATCGCGGTCATGCAAGTGGATTCGACATTGCCATGATCGAGATGCACGCAGATGGGAATATGCGGATAGATTTCGGTCAAGGCATCCATCATATGGCGCAGCATAATATCATTGGCATAAGCGCGCGCGCCGCGTGAGGCCTGAATGATGACGGGCGAATCAAGCGCATTGCAGGCTTCGCCAATCGCGAGCGCCTGTTCCATATTGTTGATGTTGAAAGCGGGCACGCCATAATCATGTTCTGCAGCATGATCGAGCAATTGACGCAGGGTAATGCGAGCCATGAAATCCTCCTTAAATCCCTTTGCGGGAGCCTATTCTCAGTGTGTGACAGTTTGCCCTCAGGCCCTTAATGCTTCGACACCTGGAAGAGCTTTACCTTCCAGCCATTCGAGAAATGCACCACCAGCCGTTGAGATATAAGTAAAGTCATCGCCTGCCCCGGCATGATTAAGCGCCGAGACCGTATCGCCGCCCCCTGCAATCGACATCAGCTTGCCAGCTTTGGTCAGAGAGGCGGCAGCTCTTGCCGCCGCAGTGGTCGCCGCATCAAAGGGCGCGAGTTCAAAGGCGCCGAACGGGCCATTCCAGACAAGGGTTTTGGCTGCGGCAAATTGCGCTTCAACACGCGCCACGGTCTTGGGGCCGGCATCGAGAATCATCTCATCCTCGGCCACATGATCGACATCGATCACGAGCGAGGGTGCATGGGCTTTAAACTCTTTGGCTGTGACCACATCATTGGGCAGCACAATGGTGCAATTGGCTTTGGTGGCTTGCTCGAGCACAGACCGGGCCGTATCCAGCATGTCTTTCTCGCAGAGGGATTTGCCAATCGCCTTGCCTTGCGCGGCCAAAAACGTATTGGCCATGCCACCGCCAATGATCAGCACATCAACCTTTTTGACAAGATTGCCCAAAAGTTCGAGCTTGGTTGAAACTTTGGCGCCGCCCACAACAGCCACTAACGGGCGCAGAGGATTTTCAAGCGCTGAGGCAATGGCCTCAATTTCCGCTTGCATGGCGCGGCCTGCATAGGCTGGCAGCACATGGGCAAGGCCTTCGGTGGAGGCATGGGCGCGATGGGCGGCTGAAAAGGCATCATTGACATAAATGTCGCCTAAACTAGCCAAAGCCGCGACAAAGGCCGGATCGTTTTTCTCTTCGCCTTTGTGAAAGCGAGTGTTTTCCAGCAAGAGCACATCGCCCGATTTAAGCGCGGCCACTTTACCCTCGGCCTCAGGGCCAATGCAATCCTTGGCAAAGGCGATCTCTTGACCCAGCTGCTGGCTGAGCACGGACACTAAGGGTTGCAGAGAATTTTCTGTATCCGGCCCGGCTTTGGGGCGACCAAAATGCGCCAACAAAATAATCTTGCCACCCTTTTGCGCGATTTCTTTGATCGTGGGCAGAATGCGTTCAATGCGCGTGGCATCGGTAACTTTGCCCTGCTCCATGGGCACATTCAGATCCACGCGCAATAGAACGCGTTTGCCATCGAGATTGACGTGATCAAGAGTTTTGAAAGCAGACATAGGTACCACATTAAAAAAGAGCTGGGCGAGACCTAGCCTCGCCCAGTGAACACTTACAGAAGTTTGCCCATCGCCACAGCCGTATCGGCCATGCGATTGGAGAAGCCCCATTCATTGTCATACCAAGACAGGATGCGCACAAAGGTGCCATCAATCACTTTGGTCTGATCCATATGGAAGATGGAGGAATGGGCATCATGATTGAAATCAATCGAGACATTGGAGCTTTCTGTATAGCCTAGAACGCCCTTCAATTCCTGCGATGCGGCGCGCTTGATCGCCTCATTGATTTCCTTGGCGCTGGTGGCGCGCTTGGCGGTGAATTTCAAATCGACCACTGAGACATTGGGTGTGGGCACGCGGATCGCCGCGCCATCGAGCTTGCCATTCAATTCAGGCAGAACCAGACCCACAGCCTTAGCAGCGCCGGTTGAGGTTGGGATCATCGACAAAGCCGCAGCTCTGGCGCGATAGAGATCCTTATGCATGGTGTCGAGTGTGGGCTGATCACCTGTATAAGAATGGATCGTGGTCATGAAGCCATGGGCAATACCAACTGTATCATTGAGCACTTTGGCCACCGGCGAGAGGCAATTGGTTGTGCAGGAGGC
>CAIVAX010000049.1 GCA_903903935.1 uncultured Hyphomicrobiales bacterium
GTCGAGAGCCCGGCGGCCGAAGCGCATATGCGTCAGATGTTCCATGAGCTCGATGCCATCATCCGCCGGCATCCCGAGGTCGGCGCCTATAATCAGACCATCTGATAACCAGACCATCTGAGGCGGCAGGACAGGCTTTAAGCGATCTTGCCCGGACCGCCGCTACGCAGCCTGATCTGGGCTTGTCAATCCGCGTAGAAAAGCGGGCGGACGCCGGAAAATAAATATTAAGTAACTGATTTTTATAGCCTAATAATTGCTTTGAGCCGGCTCCTGCCAAGCTTAAGAAACTTGTGTGCAAGTTTTCATCACCGACGAAAAATAGTTAACAATACGTTATTGTCTCCCCCAGAGATCTTTCTGCAGGATTGACCGACCGTGCTTGCGCGGTCACAGAGGTATGGGGTTGTGGCGATGTCTAGAACGAGCGCGAAGATGAGCGCGCCCTATCAATCACTGATGAAGACATCAACCAGTTCGCTTCTGGCTTTGGCCTCTCTCGTGTTTTTGGGCCCAGTTCCCGCGGTTTCGGCCGAGACCATTTCGGGCGCTCTTGCCCGTGCCTATATGGGCAGTCCTGATCTTAATCAGCAACGTGCCGCAACCCGCAGCATTGATGAAAACGTGCCCAAGGCATTGGCTGGGTTTCGCCCTTCCGTGACCGCCACCACGGACGTTGGAAATCAATATAATGACACGCGTGCCCCGGCGACAGTGACGAAAAAGCCGCATACTGATCCCTACGGGTTCCAGCTGTCTGCTGTTCAGAACCTTTTCAATGGCAATCGCACCGTCAATGCCGTGCGTCAGGCTGATACGCAGGTTTTACAATCGCGCGAGACATTGCGCTTGTCTGAGCAAAATGTGCTCAACGCCGCTGCCGCTGCCTATATGAATGTGTTGCGCGACACTGCCATTCAGGATCTGCGTCAAAACAATCTTGATGTTCTCAAGCAGCAATTGAAACAAACCGGCGATCGTTTCAAGGTGGGTGAAGTTACCCGCACCGATGTTGCGCAAGCCGAGGCTGCTTTGGCGCAAGGCCAATCGGATGCCTTTGTGGCGCAATCCAATCTGCAAAATTCTATGGCTGTCTATCGGCAATTGATTGGCTTGGATGCCAAGAGCCTCTCACCGGCAAAGGCCCTTGAACAATTAGTGCCCAAAACGCCTGCCGATGCGATGACCATTGCGTTGAAGGAACATCCGCAAATTCAAGCCGCCTTGCACAGCGTCGATTCAGCAGAATTGGCCGTGAAAGTGGCGGAAGGCGCGCTCTATCCTACCGTCAATGTGACGGGTCTGGTCAATCGTCGTTATGACAACCAAAACATCATCGACTCGCGCGTCCTGACCGCCTCCATCGTCGCCTCCCTGTCCATGCCGCTGTATGATGGCGGCACCAGCACAACAACAATCCGTCAGACGAAGGAAACCTTTGGCCAAGCGCGTTTGCAAGCCGATCTGGCTCGTGACCAAGTGCGCTCGGCAGCGGTGAGTGCTTTCAACACTTGGCAGAATTCGAAATTCATTATTGAAGCGATCGATGCTGCCGTGCGCTCGAATGAGATTGCTTTGGCGGGCATTCGCGAAGAGGCCAAAGTCGGCCAGCGCACGACATTGGAGGTGCTGAATGCGCAGCAGGCTCTGCTCAATGTTCGGGTCAATCTGATCACAGCCCAGCGCGACCGGGTTGTTGGTTCCTATGCGCTGGTCTCGGCCATTGGCCGCTTGTCAGCCTCGACATTGGGTTTGCAGGTCACACGCTATGATCCCAGACTTCACTTTGATCAGGTGAAGGACATTATCTGGGGTGTCTCGACCCCTGATGGACGCTGAAATATCAGATCCGGCATAACAATTGTCCAGCTCAGGGGCTTGCATTTGGTCCAGAGCTGACTCAATGTAAACTTGTTATGTCGAATCAATCTATTTCATGTTTTTTTGCTGTCCGTGCTGATGTCTCCTGATTAGCCCTTTTCTGTATTTGGCGCTGATCTCGTACCGTTTGAAAGCTAGCTGTCATGAACATTGCAGCCCCTAACCCCATTCCATCCCCGCGCAATGGCGCTGATCGTCAGCAAGAAACGACGATGGATGAAATTCTGGCTTCCATCCGGCGCATTATCACTGAGGATCAGGCCTCATCTTCCGCCCCTGTCGAGACCAAGCAACCCCCTCGCCGTGAGATTGACAATCGTTATGAACAGGGCGCGCCTGTCGGCAGCCGCACAGCTGAGGACATCGGCACAGCCGTCGACCGTTTGCGCCGCGCGCTTGATTTGAACATGAACCAGACGGCTCCTCATAGATCTGCCGACCCGCACTCTTTTGAACCCGAGATTGCCCCGCATCAGCCTTATGCCCAGTTGGGGTTTGGCTCTGCCAGATCAGGCGAAATGGCTCCAGTGCGACAAGAGACACTGCACCCTTCGCAAGCCAGACCTTCTTTCGATCCTGAAGCGGACCAATTTTCTCCCCAAGGCCGCACTGCGTCACCTGCGCATATGCCTTCGCAAGCCTTTGAACGGGGGCGCGGTCAACCTCAGCCTCAAGCCACTTTTGCTAAGGCGAGAGCCCAGCGCACCGCTGAGACCCGCAATGCAGAGCCTCGTGCGCATGACTATGAAGGGGGCGAACCCGGCGTGCAGCGCGCTGCTGTGGCGGCCTCCGGCCTTTTGTCGTCACAAACAAATGCCAGCGTAGCAGCATCTTTTGAAGCTTTGAACCAAATGCTCTCCAGTCAGAATCAAGAGACAATGGAGAGCTTGACGCGCCAATTGATGCAGCCTTTGCTCAAGCAATGGCTGGATGACAATCTTCCTACTCTTGTCGAAAAGCTGGTGCGCGCTGAGATCGAGCGTGTCGCACGTGGCGGGCGCGGCTGAGGCTGGCTAGCCCCAACTGCGTGCACTCAGCTTAGGCTAAATTCTGGTTCTTCCTCATTCCTGGTTGTTCCTCATTGACACTGGTGTTGGCCTCAGCTTTCTAGCGCCAGAGCCGCACAGCGGTAGTGTCTGCCCGGATTCGTAGCACCATGATGGAAAATCGTTTTGATCCCGCTGCTGTGGAAGCGCGTATTGCCTCAAGCTGGGAGGCGGAAGGCGCCTTCAAGGCCAATCGGCCGGATCGGGTCAATGCCCCCCCTTATTGCATCGTCATCCCGCCCCCCAATGTGACTGGCTCCTTGCATATGGGCCATGCCCTCAACAATACGCTGCAGGATATTCTCTGCCGCTATGAGCGCCTGCGCGGCAAGAATGTGCTCTGGCAGCCAGGCACCGATCATGCGGGCATTGCCACACAAATGGTGGTCGAGCGTCAATTGGCCGAGCGCAAAGAGCCGGGCCGGCGTGACATGGGCCGCGAGAGATTTCTTGAGCGCGTGTGGGAATGGAAGGCTGAGTCGGGCGGCACGATTGTCAATCAGCTCAAACGCCTTGGCGCTTCGTGCGATTGGTCGCGCGAGCGCTTCACCATGGATGAAGGATTGTCGCGCGCGGTGCGCAAAGTCTTTGTGCAATTATATCGCGATGGCCTGATCTATCGCGATAAGCGGCTGGTTAATTGGGATCCCAAATTGCTCACCGCCATTTCCGATCTCGAAGTGCAGCAAATCGAGGTGAAGGGCCATTTATGGCATTTCAAATATCCCATCGTCGATGCTGCGGGCATGCTGACCGGTGAATCCATCATTGTCGCCACCACACGCCCCGAGACCATGCTGGGCGATACGGCTGTTGCCGTGCATCCTGAAAATGAAAAGCTCGGCCATCTGATTGGCAAGATGATCCGTCTGCCGCTGGTTGGTCGTCTCATCCCCATTGTGGGTGATGACTATGCCGATCCTGAAAAGGGCACGGGCGCTGTGAAGATTACGCCCGCCCATGACTTCAACGATTTTGAAGTCGGGCGGCGGCACAATCTGCCCTTGGTCAATATTCTGGATGTTGAAGGTCGCATGGATCTGGCCGATAATGCGGCCTTCCTCGACCATGTTCCACCCAGTGAAGAATTGCAGGCGACGATTGAGCTTCTCCATGGGCTTGACCGCGCTGTGGCGCGCAAGCGTGTTGTGGAAGCTATGGAGATGCGTGAATTGCTCGACAAGATTGAGCCGCACACGCATATGGTGCCGCATGGCGATCGCTCCAATGTTGTGATTGAGCCTTACCTTACTGATCAATGGTATGTTGATGCCAAAACTTTGGCGCAACCAGCTCTTGCTGCTGTGCGCGAGGGCCGCACCAATTTCATCCCTAAGAATTGGGACAAAACCTATTTCGAATGGCTCGAAAATATTCAGCCCTGGTGTATCTCGCGTCAATTATGGTGGGGCCATCAGATCCCCGCATGGTATGCGCCCTGGGGTTCTGTCTATGTCGCCGAGACAGAAGCTGAGGCCATTGCTCAGGCTTTGGCTGATGGTGTCGAGCGTCAAATTTATAGCGCTGATCAGGCCGAACAGATCGCAAAAGATCAAAGCCAATGGGCGCAGCTTCTCACGCGTGATGAAGACGTGCTCGATACTTGGTTTTCCTCTGCGCTCTGGCCCTTCTCAACTTTGGGCTGGCCGGATGCAACACATGAGCTGAGCCGTTTTTATCCAACCTCTGTGTTGGTGACCGGCTTTGACATCATCTTCTTCTGGGTCGCCCGCATGATGATGATGGGCCTTTATTTCATGAAGGAGATTCCCTTCAAGGATGTTTATATTCATGCCCTCGTGCGCGATGAAAAGGGCGCGAAAATGTCCAAGTCGAAGGGCAATGTGATTGACCCGCTCGATTTGGTCGAAAAATATGGCGCCGATGCGCTGCGCTTCACGCTCACAGCAATGGCCGCGCAGGGACGCGATATCAAACTCGCCACACAGCGCGTCGAAGGCTATCGCAATTTTGCAACCAAGCTGTGGAATGCCGCACGCTTTGCCGAGATGAATGGCTGTGCGCGTGTTGAATCCTTTCATCCAAAGGATGTGAAAGAGACTCTCAATCGCTGGATCTTGGGCGAGGCGGCACGTGCCCAGCGCGAGATTGAAACTGCGCTTGTTGCTTATCGCTTTAATGATTCTGCCAATGCAGCCTATCGCTTTGTCTGGAATATTTTCTGCGATTGTTATCTGGAATTGGCCAAGCCCGTTCTGCAAGGA
>CAIVAX010000050.1 GCA_903903935.1 uncultured Hyphomicrobiales bacterium
CCAGATCTGCCACGCGGGTAAAATATCGAAGCTGTTTGAGTTCCATTCCATTGCCTCTGCCAGAAGTGCAAATTAGCAAAGGATGGGGTGCGCTCGCCAGTCTTTTAAAGCGGCGGGCGCGATCAAACGCTCATATGGGTGACATATTTCGAGATCAGATAGGGCTCAAGCGCGTCAGCGCCGCCTTCTGTGCCATAGCCCGAATCCTTGATGCCGCCAAATGGCACTTCCGGCAAGGCAAGACCCAGATGATTAATGGTCAACATGCCCGCTTCAACCTGATCTGACAAAGTGGTTGCTGTCTTTTCCGAGGAGGTGAAGGCATAAGCAGCTAGGCCATAGGGCAGGCGATTGGCCTCGGTAATGGCCTCATCAATTTTCGTGAAAGGGTTCAGAATAGCGATGGGCCCGAAGGGCTCTTCATTCATAATGCGCGCTGATTTGGGCACATTGGTCATGATAGTTGGCTCGAAGAAATAGCCCTTATTGCCTTTGCGATTGCCGCCAAGGGCGACATCGGCGCCTGATTGGCGCGCATCGGCGACTAGATCATTCATCGCATCCATGCGTCTGGCATGGGCGAGCGGGCCCATGGTCACGCCATCTTCTAGGCCATTGCCAACTTTGATCGCCTTGCCGTGATCGATGAACAAATCCCGGAATTGTGAAAAGACCTTGTCCTGCACCAGAAAGCGCGTGGGAGAGACGCAGACCTGACCGGCATTTCTGAATTTGGATGCAGCCATGATTTGTGCGGCGCGCGGAATATCCGCATCATCGCAGATAATGACGGGGGCGTGTCCGCCCAGCTCCATAGTCGCGCGCTTCATATGCAGGCCGGCCAAAGCCGCCAATTGTTTGCCAACGGCCGTGGAGCCTGTGAAAGAAATCTTCGCAATTTTGGGATGGGTGATCAGATATTCCGAAATCTGTGCCGGAACGCCAAAGACGAGATTGACGACGCCTGCAGGCACGCCTGCATCGGCGAAGCATTCTACCAGCATGGCGCAAGAGCGCGGTGTTTCTTCGGGTCCTTTGACGATGATGGAACAGCCAGCTGCAAGTGCCGCAGAGATTTTGCGCACGGATTGGTTGATCGGAAAGTTCCAGGGTGAGAAGGCCGCGACAATGCCCACAGGTTCGCGGATCACCAGTTGGCGTATGCGATCAGCGCGGCCGGGAATGATGCGGCCATAGGTGCGGCGTGATTCTTCTGCGAACCAATCAATCACATCGGCGCAGGCCAAGGCCTCCATGCGCGCTTCGCCCACGGGCTTGCCTTGTTCCATCGTCATAATGGGCGCGATGTGATCAGCGCGATCACGCAGCAATTGCGCGGCCTTGCGCATGATGCGGCTGCGGTCATAAGCGGAAGTTTTCTTCCATGTGGCAAAGCCTTTGTCAGCAGCCTCAACGGCCAAATCGAGATCAGCACTATCCGCCTTGGGCAGAGTGCCAATTTCTTCTTCAGTGGCCGGATTGATGACAGGCAGAGTGGCGCCATTGAGCGCATTTTGCCATTGGCCATTGATGTAGAATTGGCTGTTTGAATACATGGAAGCCTCGTTGGATATGGTAAATTTCAAGCTTAAGTCTGTGGGGCAAGACTAGCATAGCGGCTGGCATAATACAGCAAGGGCTCGCCAGGATGGGTGATACAGCTTAGCACATTGCCGATAAAAATATCATGATCACCGCTGGTGATGATTTGCGCGCAGGAGCAGATCATCGCTGCGAGGGCCGGATCAAAAATGGGCAGATCAAAGTCATGCAGGCTATAAGCGCAGGTCTCGAAACGTGTGGGATGATAGCGTGCGAAGGTCTGGGCAATCTGCATTTGGTGCTGGGCCATAATATTAATTGCGAAGAGGCCGCGGGCTTTGATCGCTTGTGCGGTCGTGCTGCCGTGATTGGCGCAGAATAATAATTGGCAGGGTTGCAGCGAGACTGAGGTCATGGAATTGATCGTCATGCCCTGCAATTCACCCTCATATTTGGTGGTAACAATGGCAACGCCCGTGGCAAAGGCAGACATAGCTTTTCTGAAATCGCTCTTATCCATGCCCTCTGCCGGGCTCTTGTTGGGTGCGATGATTGCAGAATTGGACATAATGACACTCCTGAGTGTCTGCTCTTAATCCATTCTGTTTCGTCTCTACAGGCATGGAATGGAACATGACTCATGAAAAATAGTCACGAATGGCAGCTTTATTCAGGCGGCTGTTTCAGGGGCGAGGCTCAAAGATCTGGCCTTGTTTCAGCGGTTTTTCTTCTTCGTTGCAGACCGTGTTGGTGCTTTGGCCCTGCTGGATGTGATTTCGCTCAAAA
The DNA here is from genome assembly GCA_903903935.1 of uncultured Hyphomicrobiales bacterium. Lineage (GTDB taxonomy): Bacteria > Pseudomonadota > Alphaproteobacteria > Rhizobiales > Beijerinckiaceae > Terripilifer. The sequence continues at coordinate 2,329 of CAIVAX010000050.1, forward strand.
AGGTGATCACGGCACGCACGCGGGCTGGTAAATGACGACGGGCCGGATAGATCACCGATATGGAGGGGCCGTCGATCGCATAATCCTTCAAAATCTGGATCAGAGTGCCTTGCTTGAGATCATGCTGAAGGGCCCAATAGGTCTGCTGCACAATGCCAAGACCCAGCACAGCCGCTTCGCGTAGCGCATCGCCATTATAGACAGCAAGATTGCCATTGACGCGCATCTTTTGTTTTGTGCCTTGTGGCGAACGAAAGGACCAATCCAAACCAAAGCGACCATGCAGGCAATTATGGTTGAACAGATCCTCTGGCGTTTTGGGCGTCCCATATTCGGCCAGATAAGAGGGCGCTGCAGCGGTGATCAAGGGCCCCTTGGTCAATTGACGGCGGATTGAGCCAGAATCGGTCATGTCGCCCGTATGGACACCGCAATCAAAGCCCGATTCAATGAGATCAACCGGCCTGTCGCTGAAATGAATTTGCAATTTCACATCCGGATATTTGGCGTAAAAGGCTTGCAAATTGGGCACAAGTGTGAGGCGACCAAACAAAAAGGGCACCACGAGGCGCACCGTTCCCACCGTCGCAGATGTCGCCTGACGCAATTGCGCCTCGGCCTCATCAATCTCGCTCATGATCTTTTGCGCTTGCTCGAAAAAGGCTTGGCCTTGTTCGCTCAGTGCCAGTTTGCGTGTCGTGCGGTTGAACAGGCGCACGCCCAGATCATCCTCAAGTCGACTGATCATTTTGGTAATGGCCGAGGCCGACATGCTCAATTTGCGGGCGGCAGCGGTAAAACTGCCCTGTTCAGCGGCGCAAATGAAGGTTTGATAGGCTGAGAATTTGTTCACACCTGTTC
>CAIVAX010000051.1 GCA_903903935.1 uncultured Hyphomicrobiales bacterium
CGTTGGCGTATTGTCATGTCCCCCAACCGAAAAGGTCCAATGCCCATGACGATGAGCCCGCGGGTTCACACAATAGGTTGACCCTGCTGATCCGGCATGAATGACTGACATGGTCTTGCCATGCTTGGCCAGCACATCGCCAATGGTCTCGCATGTGACAAACGCACCCTGCGTGGCGTGATCTGCTGTGCGAATATGCTCAGCCTTGCCCGTATCAAGAATGCGGTCTGGCAAGGCTTGCGGAAAGTAAAAGCCATTTCCAACGATCCCATGCATGAGAGGATGGGCTCCGGTGGCCAGCGATGTAGAAGCCACACGTGTCACCGATGGAAAAATGGTACGCGCTTGACGATACCAGGAGCCCTTCTTCACAACACGCAATATATTGGGCGTTAATTCGGGCGTCACCATATCGGCACGCAAGCCATCAAAAACAACAATGACGACACGATCAATTGGCTTGTGAGTGTTAGTCATAAGAGCTCCGCTCGGCCTGCGCTCAAATTCAAAAAAGTATTGCGCAGCTTGCTGATGACAAAGCTTTACGACAGACTGATGAAGCTTATTTGGTTATTCACATCTGAGGCTTTTGAAAAATGGTTCAAGAATCAGGCTTCACTCTCACTCAAGCCAAATGGCAGGCGACACGGGCACCAGCTCTAATGTCTCTGAGCTCGGGCACGACGTCACGACAAATAGATTGCGCTTGCGGGCAGCGCGGATGAAACGAACATCCCGAGGGGCGAGCAGCGGGATTGGGCGGTTCACCACTCAAGATAATACGATGATGGGAAGGTTGCCCTGGCACTGGAGCTGCGGAGACCAGAGCCTGTGTATAGGGATGCAGAGAGTGAGCAAACATAGTCTCCCCATCCCCTTCCTCAACAATGCGCCCAAGATACATCACAGCAATACGCCGACTGACCTGACGGACAACTTTAAGATCATGACTGATAAAAATCATCGCCAGACCTAACCGTTCCTGAAGGTCAGCGAGCAGATTAACCACTTGCGCTTGAATAGACACGTCCAAGGCAGAGACAGCTTCATCACAGACAATCAAATCCGGCCGCATGGCAAGGGCGCGAGCCAAAATAATCCGCTGTCTCTGACCGCCCGATAATTCATGCGGATAGCGGGCAGCATGATCCGCGCTCAAGCCAACCCAATCGAGCAATTCAGCAACCCGATGGTCGCGCTCTTGCGCCGAGCCCATAGCGTGAATATCCAATGGCTCTTGAATCTGTGTGCGAGCGTTTAATCTGCGGTCAAGCGAACCCAGCGGATCTTGATAGATCATCTGCATGAGCTTGCGGCTCTCGCGCCATTTGGCACTGCCCCATTCAGGCATAGGCTGATCGTTAAATCTGACTTCGCCAGCATCGGGGCGCTCAAGTCCCAAAAGAACGCGTCCCAATGTGGATTTGCCACAGCCTGACTCGCCCACAATGCCCAATGTCTCGCCACGCTCTAATTCAAGCGAAACCTTGTCAACGGCGCGCACCGGACGCCAGCCGCCAAATAAACCATGACGGGTTTTATATTCGCGGGCGAGAGATTGGGCTGACAGGAGCATGGTCACGCAACACAATCGAAAGTCTGCTCAACAGACGATGGCTCTGCTGTGCGAGGAGAAAAGCAAGACAATCGCCGCAAACCCTGTGCTCCAGGCTCAAGCACGGACGCAAGGGCTGGAATCGCTTGCACGCAAGCAGGCAAAGCAGAAGCACATCTTGGGGCAAACGAACACCCTTTGGGCAAACGACCAGGATCTGGGACAGAGCCGGGAATAGCCAGAAGACGTTTGCGGGGGCCATGCAGAGTGGGAATTGCCGACATCAGGCCA
>CAIVAX010000052.1 GCA_903903935.1 uncultured Hyphomicrobiales bacterium
CTTGCTGGTTCGCTATGGGTTGAGTCGGGCAGAATTATTGGATCAAAAACAAAGAGACGAGTGAGAGCGGACCAAGTCTGGCCAAAAGACGCTCCAATGCCAAGGGGCCGCCAGCAGACAGCACCATGCGACGAAGAATCTGCGCGCACACCACAGGCACAACAATATAAAGCACAACCGACAGCATCAGCGTTTCCCAGGGCACGCTCATAGCTAAGAGGCCTAGAAGAAAGCCAACAATCGGCGCAAAAGCAACGATCATAATCACATCATTGAGAGCAACCTGTGAGAGCGTGAAATGCGGCTCGCCGCGCGTCAAATTGCTCCACACAAAGACCATGGCTGTGCAGGGAGCCGCGGCCAGCAAGATCAGGCCTGCAATATAAGAGTCGATTTGGTCAGCTGGCAAAGAGGCACGAAACAAATATCCCACAAACAGCCAGCCCAACAACGCCATGGAAAAGGGCTTGATCGCCCAATTGACAAACAGCGTGACACTAATTCCACGCCAATGGGCCGCCACCCCGCGCAGTGCCGTAAAATCAATACGCAGCAGCATGGGGATGATCATCAACCAGATCAGCACAGCCATTGGCAAATTGACCTTGGCAATTTCTGCTGCACTGATCGCTTGAAACACATCAGGCAATAGATGACCCAATGCCACACCCGCAAGGATGCACAAAAACACCCAAAGGGTGAGATAACGCTCGAAGATCGACATATTTACTCCTGTGGATGGCCTGCGCTTGCGCCATCCAGCGCCCCGATTGCCTTTAATTTTGTCGTCAAACTCATCTGATCGAGGCTCGCCAGAGGCAAAGCTATAAAAGCCTGAATGCGGTTTTGCATATAGTGGAAGGCTTTTTCAAAAGCCGCTTCTTTCGCCCAGTCAGCCCCCTCAATCGCAGCAGGATCTTCAATGCCCCAATGCGCCGATGTCGGTTTGCCCGGCCAATAGGGACAGGCCTCACCTGCCGCGCTATCACACACGGTAAAAATAAAATCCATCGCCGGCGCTGAGGGCAAAGCAAATTCATCCCAGCTTTTCGAGCGAAATGCATCGATAGGATAGCCATGTGCGGCAAGGGTTTTCAAAGCAAAAGGGTTGACGCTGCCTTTGGGTTGGCTGCCTGCAGAAAAAGCACGGAAGCGCCCCTCGCCATCTTTGCGCAAAATTCCTTCAGCCAAGACGGATCGAGCCGTATTGCCCGTACACAGAAACAGCACATTGTAGATCCGCTCACTCATACTCAGTCTCCTTTGCACATTCCCCCTTGGCGTTTTTGCTCGTGCACATCGTCACTTGGCTCAACAAGGGCGCGCAAATATCAGGCCGCCCATCACAACAATCTTGCAGAAGGAAGGACACGAGCGCGCCAAAGCGATCAAGATCCGCCCGATAAAGAATGGTGCGGCTTTGGCGCTCGCCCCGAATAAGCCCGGCGCGCGACAGCACCGCCAAATGGGCCGACATGGTATTTTGTGGCACGCTCATCAGCCGCGCCAATTCCCCCGCCGGGACACCCTCAGGTTCTTTGCGCACGAGACAGCGAAAGGTCTCCAGACGAGTGATTTGTCCAAGGGCGGCAAAAGCCGCTATCGCTTCAATTTCATGATATATCCAGAATAACAGATATGAATAACAGTTTCAAGACACACGGGTCCCGTCAGATTGAACAACAGCACCAATCACTTTAGTCCTGACTATGGCCTTCATAATTCTGTCATCATAAGGCTGATAACAGGATAAACATGACGCCTAGGTTCGCCTGGCAAGGACAGATAATGCTCAGACACATCCATTCAGGCGATCGGAAGTGCGGCC
>CAIVAX010000053.1 GCA_903903935.1 uncultured Hyphomicrobiales bacterium
AGGGCAGAACAGAATAATCGATAATATTCACTCGGACGCTTCCTCACATGTGGTATTATTTTAGTTTGTGCTTATCCCAACCCGCCTTCGGAGGGCTTGAGAGGCACAACTTTGCGCCCAAGATAGCTGACTTCGGGTCCATAAAGCAATTCATGGACATCTTTCGCATGAAATAATTTGATCAGCTGATCAACCTGCCCTGAGAGAGGCATGATAACGCCTCCATTTTGGGCAAGGTCCAGCACAACATCCATGTCTTTTTCTTGCCACGTAAATTTGGTCTCATCCCAACGCTCCAAAGTATTATTATATGCAGGAGCCTTGAGAAGGACTTCACGCATTCTCTGACCATCAATTCCATAGCGTTTGGCCAGCAAAATGGCTTCAAAATTGCTAACCGCATGAACCCAATGCAAGAGATTATTACAGGCTTTGGCAATCTGCCCAGCCCCCAAGGGGCCCACACGCAAAACATCGCGGCTGTAGCAAATGAGAGCGGTTTTGGCCTTTTCGACATCAGCCTCTGAGCCGCCGCACAAAGACAAAAGCTTGCCGTCGCGCGCGCCATCCATGCCATAGACGACGGGACAATCAATCACACCGACTTTTTTCTCGCCGGCAAGCGCGCCTAATGCTTTCATCATATCGGGATGATGTGTGCCGCTGACGGCAATGATCGATCCTGGCTTGGCCGACAGCAGGATTTGATCGGCAATCATTTTGACCTGATCATCCGTGCGAACCATAATGATAAAGAGATCACAAATGGGCGCTAGATCGGCAATATGAGGTGCCGCCTTCGCGCCACGTGCAACGGCGTCGTCAATCCGGCTTTGCACCACATCATTGGCAAAAACCTCCATTCCTTTGGCTGCCATATGGCCCGCCATCAGAACGCCCATCTCACCGACACCGATCATGCCAACTTTCATTCTGCCCCCCTGAACCCATATAAAGTTCTATTATGTATCGACCTTCTCAACGCAGCATCCAGAGCGCAATCCTCGCTAAGATCAGTCGCAATCTTAGAAACTTAAGTTGACTGCATACCGAGCCCAAGCGAGATCGTCAAACTGCTCATTTGCTCTGCCTCAATTTTGATCAAGTTCGCGACGTGAGCGAAGCCTGCGGTGATAAAAATCTTCCACCAAAGCGAATGCGCGGCGAGCCTCAGATAAGCGCGCGGTCTGCTGCATAAAGGCATGCTGAACGCCTTCATGGACATGGAGCTCAAAGTCTCCGCCTGCGGCCTCGATCAATGCGGCAAATTCCAAAGTGTCGCACAACAAAGGATCAAGGCCTGCCGCATTCATGAAAATGGGAGGGAGTTGGGATAAAATTTCATCTGAAGCCTTCACCGGACAAACTAAAAAATCATCGCGGGCTGATTGGTCGCCCTGCGTGGGCGGGACATAAAGATCCCAAAACTTTGCCATTCCGGTTCTTGTCAATCCATAGCCATTTGAAAATCTCAAATAGGATGGGCTATTGGTATCGTCCGACAGAACGCCATAGAATAAAAAAGCTGCCTCTGGCGCGCGCTGCCCCGCATGGAGTTCATGCAAGAGAGTCCCAATGGCCAGATTGGCACCTGCGCTATCGCCAGCAACCGCAAGCGGCCCCTGAAAGTCTGATCGTATCTGACTCTGCTCAACGAGCCAGTGCCACGCTGCAAGAGCATCATCATGAGCGGCGGGAAAGATATTTTCAGGAGCTAATCTGTAATCCACATAGAGGACACGGCTGCGTGTTGCATTGGCAAGAACACGCGCCAGTCGCGCATGTGAATTCAGATCACCAAAGACCCAACCTCCGCCATGAAAATAGGCAATGCATCCAGGCAAAGCATTTTCAGGTTCAATCAAATCACACAATATATCTGGCGCACCAGCAAGACCGGGAATGCTCATTCTCTCGATCTTAGCAATTGGCGGAAGATCAGCATTTGTTCTGGCTGATTGAAGGGCGCGAATAACACGCGCCTCTTGAATGGAAGCGCTTGCCATGTCTGGCAAGGACTTGTCTTGTTCTGCCAGCCAGTCAGCTAAATCCTGCGCCTCCTGCGAGCGTTTGGCATCCGAGGACAATAAGAATTGCAGATCAATTGATCCAACTTTGGAGCGCTGCATGAAATAGCCTCAGCTCAGTCTTTTTTTATGGGCAGCTACGGGGATCATAGCTCTGACATTTTTAACCCGCTCGGGTTCTATCCTTGCACTCACATAGCCGGGCCCATCAGAGGCGCAAGCAATGACTAAGCCCCAAGGATCAACGACCATGGAATGACCATAGGTGGATCTTGTCTCCTGCCCTTGCTGAAATCGGCCTGTCTGGGCGCTGGCACAGAAATAGGTCTGAGTCTCAATGGCGCGGGCGCGGATCAACGCCTCCCAATGGTCTTTACCTGTCTGCAGTGTAAAAGCTGCCGGAAGCGCGATCACCTGCGCGCCGCGATCAACGAGGGCTTGAAAGAGATCAGGAAAGCGCAAATCGTAACAAATCGCACAGCCAATTGTGATGCCCTCGCACTCATAGGTCACAATGCTGTCACCGGGCTTCATGGCGGCACTTTCGTGATAGGCTTTGCCGTCTGGCGCCGTGATATCAAACATATGAATCTTGCTATAGCGGGCGATCTCTTCACCCTTTCGGTTGAAAATAATTGTGGTATTGCCCACTCTGTTCTCGCCCTCGATCAATTGCAGCATGGATCCGGCGTGAATGAAAACACCATGCTTTTTAGCCAAGGCCTGCATCGCCGTATAAGCAGGACCACCCGGCATTGTTTCGGCATTGGCGCGTTTATCTGCTTTTGAGCCCCCCATGAAATCAAAAACCTCGGGAAGGCAGATCCAATCTGGATGCTCATTGGCAATAGCCGTCTCCATCAGACTGATCGCTGCCTGAAGATTGGCCTGTTTATCATTACCAGAATTCATCTGGATCAGAACCGCTTTCATTCAGCTCACACCCTTTTCAAAGCTATTGCCCTGCTGGGAGCACGATTGCGTATTTATCATCGTCTTTCAAGTCAGGGGGGCAATCCCAAGCGCTGACACTTGCCCTAGCGCTGACACTTGGAACAAAAAAAGGTCGAGCGGCCGCTTTGGACGATCCTTTGAATGACCCCATCGCAAGACCTTTTTGAGCAGGGCTCCCCTTCCCGGTCATAGACTTTAAAGGAATGCTGGAAATAGCCCAGCTCCCCATCGGCCTGCCGGTGATCCCGCAAAGAGGACCCCCCCGCCTTAACCGCCTCTTGCAAAACCTGGCGAATGACCTCAGCCAAGAGGCCGGCCCGATCTGTTGGTGCGCCATTAGCGCGCACCAAAGTGCCCGCCGCCCGACGCGGCGACAATCCCGCCCGGTGCAGCGACTCGCAGACATAAATATTGCCAAGACCGGCAATCAGAGACTGGTCCAATAAGGCGGCCTTCAAGGGCGCTGCCTTGCCCTCAAACAGACGCGCCAAAGCCTGTCCATCCAGCTCATTGCCAAGAGGCTCCAACCCCAGCCCCCGAAAGAGTTTGTGATCAGACAGTTCTTGCCGTGAAATCAATTGCATAAAACCAAATCGGCGCGGATCATTATAGGTGATGATGGCCTCATTTTCGAGGTGAAACACCACATGATCATGAGCCGGCAGGCGGGATCGATCATGGTGAAACTGTCCTGCTATCTTGCCACCAATGCGGAATGAGCCAGACATGCCCAGATGCATGACCAGAATGTCGTCATTATCGAGCTCGGCTAAAAGATATTTGGCCCGCCGACCCAGATTCATGATAGTGCGCTGGCTCAATCTTTGGGCAAAGTTGTCAGGAAAGGGAAACCGCAGATCGGCTCGCCTCACTTCAACGCGCATAAGACGCTGGCCGACCATATAGGGCGATAGACCCGTCCTCACGGTTTCGACTTCAGGAAGTTCTGGCATCCTTATCCAATCCAGCTAAATGACAGATCAACGACATAGCCATTCCACAACACAGACGTTATGGTCCTAAGCCGTCTGGAGGACAATATGACCCCTAGTGAAAACCCGAGATCGGGAAAAGACAATACAGAGACCCATTTTGGCTTTTCAACGGTACCGCTTGGTCAAAAGCAGGGGCTCGTCAACGATGTCTTCCATAAGGTCGCAGCCAAATATGACCTGATGAATGATTTCATGTCGGGCGGGCTTCATCGCGTCTGGAAAGACATTCTGGTGGGCATGGTCAAACCTTCCAAGATCAACGCCTTTCACCATTTGGATGTCGCGGGCGGGACTGGAGATGTCGCGTTCAGGATTGCGGAAGCAGGTGGCTATTCTACGCATGTCACCGTGCTCGATATTAATGGCGATATGTTGGACGTCGGCCGCGAGCGTGCCCAGTCTTTGGGATATTCGGATCAGCTGGACTTTGTGGAAGCCAATGCGGAGACTTTACCATTCGAAAACAATGTCTTCGATGCCTATACGATTGCCTTTGGCATTCGCAATG
>CAIVAX010000054.1 GCA_903903935.1 uncultured Hyphomicrobiales bacterium
CATCGTCTCGGGCAATGTGTCTTTATACAATGAAACACAGGGCCGCGGCATTCTCCCCACACCGTCCATCGGCGGTGTCGGCCTGCTCAAAGACATTCAAAAGTCAGCTTCCCTAGCCTTCAAAAAGTCAGGCGAGTCAATTCTCTTGATCGGCGAGACACAGCATTGGCTTGGACAGTCGATCTATTTGCGGGACATTTGCAAGAGAGAAGAAGGATCACCCCCGCCAGTGGATCTGGCTGTTGAACGCCGCAATGGCGATGTTGTTCGCTCTTTCATTCACAATGGCCGCGTCACAGCCGTTCACGATCTCTCCGATGGGGGCCTGGCCCTTGCTTTGGCTGAAATGGCTCTTGCTGGGCGCCTAGGCGCAAAAATAGAGGCACCTTTGGCAAAGGGGCCGCTGCATGGTTGGTTGTTTGGGGAAGATCAGGCTCGCTACATCTTGACATGCGCCCCCGAGGCAGAAGCCGCCATCCTCACTGAATGCGCTGCACTGAATGTGCCATGTCAGAAAATTGGTATGACGGGTGGCCTAGACCTCGTTCTCCCCGGCGAACCGCCTCTCTCACTGGCACAAATGAGCGCTAGTCAGGAAGATTGGCTGCCCCATTATATGACCGAGCCCATTGATCACGGCCTCTCGGCTCATTAAATCATTGAGCTTCAAACAGCCCCACCTTTCGGGGAAAGGGATTTCGACATGGCTATGCAAGCAAATGAGATTGAGCGGCTGATCAAATTAGCGCTCCCCGATGCCATTATTCAGATTCAAGATCTGGCTGGCGATGGTGATCATTATGCCGCGAAAATCGTCTCCTCTGCCTTCAAAGGCAAGACAAGGGTGCAGCAGCATCAACTTGTATACGCTGCCCTGAAAGGTCAGATGGGCGGCGAATTGCATGCTCTCGCGCTGGAAACCAGCATACCCAGTGAATAAATCCAGCTGGGCAGATTGAGCAAACAGCTTTATAAATGACACTAGGTTGGCCCTTGATCTAACCCCAAAGGATTCTCAAATGTCTGATATTCAAGATCAAATCCGCAACGAAGTAACCGCGAATGATGTAGTTCTGTTCATGAAAGGGGTCCCTCAGGCCCCCATGTGCGGATTTTCCAATCAGGTCGTTCAAATTCTCGATTTTATGGGCGTCCCCTATAAGGGCGTGAATGTGCTGGCTGATGAAGAAATCCGCCAGGGCATTAAGGAATTTTCCAACTGGCCGACCATTCCCCAGCTCTATGTCAAAGGCGAGTTTGTCGGTGGCTGTGATATTGTGCGCGAAATGTTTCAGGCTGGCGAATTAGCCTCCCATTTCGAGCAAAATGGCATCCCCACAAAGCCAGCTGAATAATCCTTCCTAATTCAGCTCTTCGGGAAGGTCGGGAATAGGCAGCAAGGGGATCCCTTCCTCTAACAAGGCGCGTGCCTCACCAACACTGGCTTGACCACGTATGGATCGAGCCGGTGATGTGCCGTCGTGAATCTTTCTTGCTTCATCAGGAAATTTGTCGCCAACATCGACAGAATTTTCCAGAAGCTTGGTTCTGAGCTCTCTCACAGCCTCCCGAACAGCAGAGGCCTGATCGTCCAGCAAGGCAACAGGAGTTACAGGTGCTGAAGGTGCCGCAGCTGGAGCGATGATCTCAGGCTCAGCCTGTCTCGTTCTATTGTCCGTGCGTACAATATGGGGTGCCATCACCGCCTTATTCACTTTGGCCGAATGACACATAGGACAGGTGACAAGTCCGCTGTTTGATTGCTGATCAAACTGTTGACCTGATGGAAACCAGCTCTCAAATTCATGGCCGTTTGTGCAGATCAAAGAATATTTAATCATCTTATTTATCAGAGCCTGCAGATAGGAGCTTATCTAAATTGCCCGCCTGCTCGAGTGCATAGAGGTCGTCACAGCCACCAATATGAGTCTCGTCAAAGAAGATTTGCGGAACGCTTGTTCGACCCTGAGCCCGGGCAGACATAGCGCGAACACCCTGGGCATCGCCATCCACCGAAATCTCGGTGAAGCTCACCTGTTTCTCTCGCAACAAATGTTTGGCGGCATGGCAATAGCTGCAAGTGCTCTTGGTATAGATGGTAATATTGGGCATGATGATCCTCTTGGTCTCTATCATATAGTTTGTCAGCTTTGGGTCACAACCCTCGCAAACACCAAAACGTCCACCGCCTGAGCGCCAGCGCGCAAAAGGGCCCGCGCCGCTGCCTCGACAGTCGCCCCGGATGTTAATACATCATCTATCAGAATCAATCTTTTACCATAGACTTTTGAACTGTCTGTCACCTCAAATGCCGCCTGCATATTAGCTGATCTTTGAGCGCGCGTCAGTCCAACCTGAGGGCGTGTTTTTTTACGTCTGGCTAGCGCATCCGTCTCCACACTGATCTTTTGATAGCAAGCTATGCCATGAGCCAATAAAGCAGCCTGATTAAATCGTCGTTGGAACAAACGCATTCGATGCAGAGGAATGGGAATCAAAGCATCTGCTTCGCTCAATAGCTCCGCGCCTGCTCTCGCCATCCATCGGCCCCGCCAATTCCGTATGATCGGCATATTTCAAACGATGGACCAAGCTCGCAATTGGACCTTCCTCATAATAGGCCACGGCCCTTGCCCGCTGATAAACAGGAGGGTCGGAAATAGCTTCAGGCGAGAGAATTCCAATTCCAAGATCGTGTGAAAAGGGAGTTCCTAGTCTTTCGCAAAAGGGTCTCTCGATAAATCGAACCTGCGACCAGCATGGGGAACATAAGGCGCCTGTTGCCGATAGACCCCGGCGACAAGCCAAACAGCTGGGCGGATAGGCAAGGTCTAGCAGGGCCTGACCAATTGAATGAAGATTGATCAGAGTCATGATAGGACCCATCACTTTGAAGTCTGAAAAACAAGATCAGGAAGAGTTTTTGACTCGTCAAGAACATAGAGCGATAAATGGGCATGACTTCACCATCTCTGCCTCCCAGAATCTTTGATCTTAGCCTCATCCGCAAACGGATATTACGAGCCAATGCAGCGCCAGCAAATCAATTTCTTCTCGATCGATTGCAAGACGACATGGTGGATCGACTTTATCTCGTGCAGCGGTCCTTCACCTCGGTTTTGGATGTGGGATCAATAACGTCAACATTGCTTGCGCGCCTGAAAGACAAATATAAGCCTGATATCGCCCATCATCTAGGATTGCTGGAGCACAATGGCATTCCCCATATCTCAAGCGAGACGCTGATCACTCAAGAGTTTTTGAATCTCAAACCGCAGTCTTATGATCTGATTGTGTCCAATTTCGCGCTACATGTGGTCAATGATTTACCCGGAATTCTCGTTCAAATACGCCAAGCTCTTAAACCTGATGGGCTGTTCCTAGCGTGCATTCTAGGGGGTCAATCCCTACAAGAATTGCGGTCCTCATTGACACAGGCAGAAGCGGAATTAAAGGGAGGGACAGCGCCCAGAATTGCTCCCTTTGCCGATGTTCGCGATCTTGGTCTTTTGCTACAAAGAGCCGGATTTACTCTCCCCGTAGCTGATAAAGACACGCTTTTGATCCGCTATCCTCATATGTTCAAACTGGTGCAAGATCTCCGCAGCCTAGCAGCGTCAAATCCATTGAAGATTGAAACCAGAATGCCGCTCACGCGCTCAGTGATTGCAAGATGTGCCGAGATTTATGCCCATAACTTTGCTGATCAGGATAATCGCATTCGCGCGACTTTCGATCTCGTCTGGATGTCTGGTTGGGCAGATCATGAAAGTCAACAAAAACCCCTCAAGCCTGGCTCTGCAAAAATGCATCTGTCACAAGTTTTGCCCGATCGCAGCTAAGCTTATAGAATGAGATGAGGAACACACAATGCAGCTTAAGGTAACAAGCTGGAATATCAATTCAGTGCGACTTCGCATCGGTCTGGTTGAGCGGTTTTTGATTGAACAAAAGCCAGATGTTTTGTGCCTGCAAGAAATCAAATGTCGCGATGCAGAATTTCCTCTCAAAGACTTTCGTAAGCTTGGATATGAGCACATCGCGATCAATGGTCAAAAGGGATATCACGGCGTTGCGATTGTCTCTCGCCTTCCCATAGAAGAGATCAACAAAAGAGAATTTTGTGAAAAGGGTGATGCACGGCATATTTCTGTCAATCTCGCACCAATAAAAGGCAAGCCGATCACCATTCATAACTTTTATATTCCAGCAGGCGGCGATGAGCCTGATCCTGCGATCAATGAAAAATTTGCTCATAAATTGCAGTTTCTTGATGAGCTGCAAGAGTGGACGAAAACATCCAAGCTCGCCAAGGACAATTCCATTCTCGTCGGTGATTTAAATATTGCTCCACTCGAACATGATGTCTGGAGTCACAAGGCGCTTTTATCCGTTGTCAGCCATACCCCCAAAGAGACTGAAAAACTCACCAAAATCTATCAAGCGGGCCCCTGGATCGATGCGATCCGGCATTTTATTCCCGCTGATCAGAAAGCCTATTCATGGTGGAGTTATCGCTCGCCCAATTGGTTGGAATCCGACAGAGGCAGGCGGCTAGATCACATTTGGCTGAGCAAAGCGCTTGCGAGCAAACTCACATCAATCGATATTTTCAAAGAAGCCAGAGGCTGGGAACGCCCGTCCGATCATGCACCTATCAGCGCTGTTTTGGATCTCAGCAAAAGTGATAAAACTAAAACGTAACAGCTGCAAACTGAGAGAGGCGTCTAGCAAAATTCTCTCTGAGTCTTGCTGCCACATCTGGAAATTCATCTAATAGGCGAAGAAACAGAGATCTTGGGATGTATAAAACAACCGAGGGCTGGCGCGCTATGACTGAGGCAGGATTATCAGTTGCAATGATCAAAGCTGTTTCACCAATCAGATGATCGGGTCCTAAAATCTGCTCGGAAGGTCCGCCATCATTGCGGGTTTGCAGGGCGAGTGATCCTGATAGAATGAAATAGGCGCCATCTGACTGATCACCAAGCGAGATGAGAACGTCACCAGCATGCAATGATTTGCGTTCTGCCGAAAAGGCCAATAGGCGCAAGGCGTCTTTACTAATCCCTGCAAACAGCGTGAGTTGCGATAATTTGTGCATAATTATATCAACTGTCATCGCTCTCTATCTCCACACATTGTCAACGAACAAGCTTATATCCTCCCGCATCGGTCACCAATAATTTCGCATTAGCTGGATCGTCCTCGATTTTCTGACGCAATCGATAAATATGGGTCTCTAATGTATGGGTCGTGACATTGGGATTATAACCCCAGACTTCACTTAACAAAGTTTCTTTGGCGACCACATGCAAATCCGCTTTATATAGAAATCGCAGAATTGCAGTTTCCTTCTCGGTCAGCTTGATCTTAAGATCAGCTTCATTGGAGAGTTGTTTAGCGCCTGGTCGAAACGAATAAGGCCCAATCGTAAAAACAGAATCATCATTAGCTTCATATTGTCTGATTTGAGCTCTGATGCGCGACAATAAGAGAGCAAACCTGAATGGCTTAATGATATAATCATTCACGCCAGCCTCATAACCTTGGATCATATCGGCATCTGAAATCTGTGGCGTCAGGACAAGAATGGGATTCTTATATCCATCTCTACGGAGAGTTTTAACAATCTCATTTCCTTCCATATCTGCAAACTGATCTTGAAGGATGATCAAATCAGGCTGTTCATCCTGAACTTGGCTCAGAGCTTTTGCAGCTGTATCAGCTTGCACTGTTATAAAATCGCCATTGACCGACAATTGCTCAGCAAGGGCCAGTCGCAATTGACTGTCTTCATCAGCAATTAGAATTTTTTGAGCAAGACTCATCCAGTTAGTCCACATTTCAGATCTGGAGATTATAGCAATTCGACTTGAATATGATCCTCCTTATCTCCAGAGTGGGACAATCTCTTGAATCTCGCAAGAGCTGTTCAGATGAGCCATCGGCAATGAGCCCCCGTTCACCCCATTCTCACTCTGGCTATAAAGTGTCTGAGCTCCACGTTTTTCAGGCTCGGAAAAACATCAAGGGTGGCGCTCATCTGGCGGTCATCAAGATCGGCTCACTCTATGTGAAATGTTTCCTTGGTCGCTCTGGACGCAAGGCCCTCAAACGTGAGGGTGACGGCGCAAGCCCTATCGGCACCTATCGCCTCACTGGTCTCTATTTCCGGCCAGACAGACTCAGCCGTCCCCACTGCCTGATTCCCACCAAACCGATGAAGCGAAGCCTAGGCTGGTGCGATGATCCCGGACATGGCCAGTATAACCGGCTTATCGTGACGCCATTTGCGGCGGGTCATGAGGAGCTCTGGCGCAAGGATCATGTTTATGATCTTGTTTTTACAATTAATCACAACTCTCGGCCGCGAATTAAGAGGGCCGGAAGCGCCATCTTCATTCACCTTGCCCATCCCAATGATCAACCAACAGCCGGTTGCATTGCCATCTCATTAAGCGCCCTCAGACGCCTGCTGCCGCGGTTGGCACAGCAGGTTCGTCTGACAATTCACTAAGTGCTGGCTCTTCACTCAATCTTGGCTCTCTCGCCAAAGATCGCCGTACCCAAGCGAATGAGTGTCGCACCCAATTGGATGGCAATGGGATAATCTGCCGACATGCCCATAGAGAGACCGGTCACCTCATTCCTTTTGGCGATCTGCGCCAGAAAAGCAAAATAAGGCGCTGCCTGTTGGCCTTGTGGGGGGATGCACATGAGGCCCTTCACGCTCAGACCATAATCTTCTCGACATTGCTTGATAAAGAGATCGGCATTTTGCGGCAAAATACCTGCCTTTTGCGGCTCGCTTCCAATATTGATCTCGATGAACATATCAACGGCCTTGCCAGCTCTCTGAATTTCATGAGCCAGAGCTTGAGCAATTTTCGGCCTGTCGACTGTCTCGATCACATCGAACAATTCGACCGCCTGGCGAGCCTTATTTGATTGTAAGGGACCGATGAGATGTAATTTGGCATCAGGATAAGTCTGCTGAAGGGCAGGCCATTTGTCCTGCGCCTCTTGCACGCGATTCTCGCCAAATAATCTTTGCCCGGCCACAAGGGCTTGCTGAATGCGGCTCGCATCCTGCGTTTTGGAGACACAGAGCAGCTCTATGTCCTGCGCACGACGGCTAGAGCGATGGGCTATGCGATCCATTTCCAGCCTGATCGCAGCTAATCTCTCTGGAATAGTCTCCATCCCCACACTCACTTTCCAAACAGGCCTCGAGCTGCAAAACACAGGCGCAAAAACATTGACCAAATGGACCAAAAAGTGCTCTTTGGTTACGAGAAAAACCTTCAAGCAATTAGGTCAATTTAGAAATCATGCCATCTGAACGTTATAATCCTCGCGAATCCGAATCCAAATGGCAAAAGATCTGGAAGGAAAGAGAAACCTTCAGGACCAGAAATGAGGATCCGCGTCCAAAATATTATGTTCTTGAAATGTTTCCCTATCCCTCTGGCCGCATTCATATGGGCCATGTGCGCAATTATGCCATGGGGGATGTGGTCGCACGCTATAAGCGCGCCCGCGGCTTTAATGTGCTGCATCCCATGGGCTGGGATGCTTTTGGCATGCCGGCGGAAAACGCGGCGATGCAGAATCGCTCCCATCCAGCCACCTGGACTTATAGCAATATCGACACAATGAGATCACAGCTCCAGTCCATGGGGCTTTCTCTGGATTGGTCACGTGAGATCGCAACATGTGATC
>CAIVAX010000055.1 GCA_903903935.1 uncultured Hyphomicrobiales bacterium
CAATTGAGATGAGCGCAGTCTCTCAAACGTCCCAACAGCCTGCCTTTATTGCCCCGGCGCAAAATTTTTCTAAGCGCCGGGTGATCGCCTTTGTGGCCATGGTCTTTGGCATGTTCATGGCGATCCTTGATATTCAGATTGTCTCGGCGTCTCTGGCTGAAATTCAAGCGGGTCTGTCGGCCAGTGCCGAAGAAATCTCTTGGGTGCAGACAGCCTATCTTGTCGCCGAAGTGGTGATGATCCCCCTCTCGGGATTTTTGTCACGCGCCTTTTCAACGCGTGTGGTGTTTGTCGCCTCAGCCGCTGGCTTTACCGCCTCAAGTCTGCTTTGCGCTTTGTCGGGCTCAATTGATCAAATGATCTTTTGGCGCGCCGTGCAGGGCTTTATCGGTGGCGGCATGATTCCCACCGTGTTTTCTGCCGCCTTTTCGATCTTTCCGCGTGAAAAGCAATCGATTGTCACACCTGTGATCGGTCTTGTCGCGACCTTGGCACCCACCATTGGTCCAACTTTGGGCGGGCTTTTGACTGATGCCTTTTCCTGGCATTGGCTGTTTCTGGTCAATCTGCCACCAGGCATTGCTGTATGCGTGATCTGTTGGGCGATGATTGATTTTGACGAACCCGATCTGTCTTTGCTGAAAGGCTTTGATTGGACCGGCCTTGCGGCCATGGGTCTGTTTCTGGGCGCGCTCGAATATGTGCTGGAAGAAGGCCCTGGCAAGGGCTGGTTTGATTCGGATGTGATCATGATCGCAGCCGCTCTCTCCTCATTGGGCGCATTGGTTTTCTTTTGGCGCGCCTTCACAGCAGCAAATCCCATTGTCGATTTGACAGCGTTTAAGGATCGCAATTTCTGGACGGGCTCGCTCTTCTCGCTCATTTTGGGTGTCGGGCTTTATGGCCTGACCTATCTCTATCCAGTCTATCTGGCGCGCGTGCGCGGTTATTCAGCGCTGATGATCGGCAATACAATGTTTGTCACCGGCATTTGCAGCTTTCTCTCCGCGCCAATCGTCGGGCGTCTTTCAATCAAGGTGGATCCACGCCTGATGATTGCTGTGGGTTTCTTTCTGTTTGGGTTGGGAACCTGGCAGGCGTCTGATCTGACCAAGGATTGGGATTTTTACGAGCTTCTCATTCCGCAAATGCTGCGTGGTATTGGGTTGATGTTCTGCATTGTGCCCATCACCAGCATTGCTTTGGGTACGCTGCCGCCGCAAAAACTTAAAAATGCCTCGGGCCTGTTTAATCTCACACGCAATTTGGGCGGCGCCATTGGTCTGGCTTTGATCAACACTCTGTTGAACGAGCGCACGGATCTGCATCTGAGCCGTCTGCATGAGAAAATGGCTTGGGGCAATATTGCCGCGCAAGAGGCGCTTGCCAATCTCACACAAGTCTATGGCGTGTTGGGGTCTGATGCCGAGCTAGCGGCGACCAAACGACTCTCCATGCTGGTGCGCCGCGAAAGTCTGGTGATGGCACTCAGCGATGTGTTTTTGGTTTTGACCATTGCCTTCATCTGCCTGGTCCCGCTCGTGGTCATTATGCGCAGACCACGCCCATTCGGCGGTGGCGGCGGCGGCGGGCATTAGCCCGGCGCCGTTGGAGTGTTTTAAACCGCTGGTCCCACCAATTGCGGATTGCGGATCACGCCCGTGAGTTCAGAGTCGGGCAGCGCCAAAATTGCTGGCTCGTCAAAGAAATCATTCATCTTAGAGGCAACACCAGTCTCGCGAATGGCTTCGAGCCATTTGCGATGAATGCGCGGATCCTGATCCTCATATTCAATCTGCCGACCGCCTTCTTTGACAGAGGTGGAGCCGCCACCTTCACCGCTCACACGGCGATAGGAGATGAAGGGATAACGGCGCGAGCCAAGGCTGCAGGCGAGATAACGCGCAGGTATGTCGCATGTGTTGAAATGCTGATGGAACATCCAGAAGGGCGGCGTGTACATAATGCCGTGCCGCCAAGGAATTTCGACAAACTTTTCGTCGCCATCATACCACAGCAAAGAATAGCCCGTGCCATCGACGGCATGCACATGCGTGCCAGCGGCATGACGATGCGCTTTCTTATAACGGCCCGTCGGGATTTCTGAGGAATGGGCATGCATCGTGCCATCGGCCAGAATGAATGAGACATTCAGCGATCCCTTGCCGCGGGCATCAAGCTCATAAAGTTTGAAGCTCGTGAGATCATGGACGAAATTTGTCTCCCACACATTCAGGGTAGCCACCTTTTCACCGCGTTTATAGGCGGTGTGATCGCCATCACCATCAAAATGCTTGGACATGCCTGTGCGCTCAGGAAACTGCGCCTCATTGGCAAAGACAAAATCGAGATTGTGATACAGATTGATCGTCAGCGGCGCATCATTGGTGCAAGACAAACGCGCAGACTCTTGTCCCGAGCCATTGAAGATTTGATATTTGCAATTGAGCGGCACAGCAAACAGAGCTTTAGGGCCCCACTCAAAGGTGCGTGTCTCGCCATTGGGCAACCACACAATGGTCGAGCCATGACCAGACAGCACATAGAAAAAAGCCTCATAGAGATGCTTGATCGGCGCTGTCTTGCGGCCGGGCTCAACTTCAATCACATAATTGGCCATGAAATCGCCGCGCCCATGCGTATGGGCAAAACAGCCTTTGGCATCGTAGCGATCCCAGCGCTTGGTTTCCAAAGCCAAGAGATCCAGTCCGAAATCCTGATGGATTGGAATATTCTCGCCCTTGGCCCAGTCCACATAAGGATCAAGCAAAAAGCGTGAGGTTAAGCCAACTGGGTCTTGTGTAGTCTCAGACATTCCAACTCCGATTGCTTGGGAAAAGCCGCTTGTGAGCGCCAATCTTAAATGGCGGGGCCTTTGAGTGTAGGCGTTTGAATAACGCCCGTGAGTTGTTCTTTAGGAAGAGCCATAATCGCAGACTCATCGAACAAATCGCTCATCATCGAGGCAATACCCGTCTTCTGGATCTCCTCAAGGAATTTGCGATGAATGCGCGGATCCTGATCTTCATATTCAATCTGGCGTCCACCCTCTTTGACGGACTTCGAGCCACCGCCCTCGGTGCTCACGCGGCGTAGCGAAATGAAGGGATAACGCGCACTGCCAATCGCGCAGGCCAGATAGCGCGCCGGCTTGTCGCAAGTGTTGAAATGCTGATGGAACATCCAGAACGGCGGCGTGTACATAATGCCATGACGCCAAGGCAGCTCAACAAATTTGTCATCGCCTTCATACCAGAGCAGCGAATAGCCTGTGCCATCGACCGCATGCACATGCGTGCCGGCGGCATGACGATGCGCCTTCTTATAACGGCCAACTGGAATCTCCGATGTATGCGCATGCATTGTGCCATCGGCCATTTGGAAAAACACATTCATCGAGCCCTTGCCGCGCGCATCTAGCTCATACAGCTTGAAGCTCGTCAGATCATGGACGAAATTGGTCTCCCACACATTGATGGTGGCTTTATTGCCGGTGTTGCGACCAAAGGAATCATGATCGCCTTCGCCATCAAAATGCTTGGCAAGGCCCACACGCTCTGGAAACTGGAAGTCATTGGCAAAGACGAAATCCAGATTGTGATAGAGATTAATGGTGATGGGCGCATCATTGGTGCAGGAGAAGCGCGCTGACTCTTGGCCCGAACCATTGAAGATTTGATATTTGCAATTGAGCGGCACAGCGAACATGGCCTTCGGGCCCCATTCAAAGGTGCGCGTATTGCCATCTGGCAACCAGACTGTGGTTGAACCATGACCAGACAAAACGAAGAAGAAGCACTCATACAAATGTTTGATCGGCGCTGTTTTGCGACCCGGCTCAACCTCCAACACATAATTGGCCATGAAATCGCCGCGGCCATGCGTATGGGCAAAGCAGCCGCGCGCATCAAACCGATCCCAGCGCTTGGTTTCGAGCGCCAAAAGGTCATGGCCAAAATCAAGATGGATCGGAATGCCTTCACCATTGGCCCAATCCATATAGGGATCGAGAAGGAAACGTGAGGTGAGCCCGACGGGATCTTGGTTATTATCGCTGGACATGAGTGCTCCCTGATTTGATGGCTAAGTTTTCTTTTGCCCCCCTGAGGATGCTTTGGCAAGAGGAGGGGGTTAAGGGCGATCCCTAGACAGGCTGACGGACAGCCTGCAATTTGGGCAGGCTCAAACTGGGGCAAGCTCTAACTGGGGCAAGCTCAAATCGCTTGATCTCTCATGCGCTTTCGTGATCAAGACGGACTATCAGCAAGAAACCCCAAGGGAGGAAATTATGGAAAGCGAGGAAATTATGGACGATCTGAGAACCATTGCCGTCACCCGCCAGAATGGCTGCGCCACCATCCGCTTTACCCCGCCCCTTTTGGTGCACAAGGATGGCCAGTCCATTCGCCCCGGCCGTCATCGGGAATTGGGC
>CAIVAX010000056.1 GCA_903903935.1 uncultured Hyphomicrobiales bacterium
CAGACCCAAAAGGCGATGAGCTAGGGGGTGATCCGGCGATACATAGAGATTTTGCGCAGCTGCTACGGACGGGCGATTGGGATCGGAATTGACCATTAAAAAACGCGCCAGACGCCAGGCCAATGTGGCTTTGCCAATCCCCTCTGGCCCACCCAGAATGATGGATTGCGGCAGGCGTCCATCACGATAAGCCTGTAACAGCCCCTGCTCGGCTTGCCCATGCCCGAACAAATCATAAGTGGCCCGCGGATGGGGATAATCCTTGAAGCGATCAGCTTCGGGCGGTGCGTCGATTTGGGCGCGGCGCGTCATGCGAAGGGCTCCATTGTTTGAGCCTGCGCGCCAAGGCCCATAGCGGGCAAATGTGGAGTGATCTTGGACCAAATCGAAGCTGCAACCTCGGCCTCAGTTGCCGACGCATCAATCAAACAACAGCGATCAGGCTCAGCTTGGGCAATCGCACGAAAGGTCTGACGCAAGTGCTCATGAAAGCTAAGAGCTTCGGATTCAAACCGATCAATCTTATCGGCACCCCGACGCAAATTGGCTCGTGCGATGCCTATATGAGGCGGCAAATCGAGAATGAGCGTGAGATGTGGGCGTTTCGGGCCAATGGCAATGCGCTCGAGCATGTCCAGAAAGGCGGGCTCGATCTGGCCTGAGGCGCCTTGATAAGCGCGGGTGGAATCGATGAAGCGATCACAAATCACCACCTCACCTCTGGCCAAGGCTGGCCTGATGGTGTGATCGAGATGATCAATACGCGCGGCAGAAAAAATCATCGCCTCTGCGGCAGGACCAAAGTCGCGCACAGCGCCCGATAAGAGCAATTCGCGCAAACGCTCCGCACCTGGCGAGCCGCCGGGCTCGCGGGTGAGTGTGACATGTGCGCCCAAATGCCGGAGATGGTCAGCAAGGCGTTTGACTTGCGAGGATTTACCAGCCCCCTCCCCGCCTTCGAAGGTGATGAAAAATCCGCCGAGTGGCGCGCGAGTCATGGGATCTGCCAAGAAGGAATCATTTCTTGAGAACGTAGGTGCGAAACAGCTCTATGCCAAGCTCCAAGCCCGCATCCATAGCCCGTTGCAGATTGGTGCCTTGCTCAATGGACTCGGCGGTTTTCAAAGTTTGATCCACAATGAGCGTCGAGCCGCGATAGATTTTCAAAGACGCCACAGATTTGCCAGCCTCGAGAGGCGCCAATAAGGGGCCCTCATAAACAATGCGGCCGGTCATTTTCTCGCTATTGCCTTTGGGAATAAAGACACGCACAGGCCCGTCCGTTACCAAAGGCACCTCACGCTGCGCACCCCCATAGACCTGCGCTTGGCCGATGATATCATTGGCCGCAAAGAGCGTGCGGGCATCAAAAGAGCGAAAGCCCCAAACCAAGAGCCGACGGCCCTCTTCATCACGATCCTTGGCGCTTTTTAATCCATTGATCGCGAGGATAAGACGCTGACCATTTTCAACCGCTGAGGCAACGAGACCAAAACCAGCATCTTCAATATTGCCTGTCTTGAGGCCATCGGCGCCAATATTCATGGTCAGCAGACGATTGCGATTTTGCTGCTTGATCTTGTTCCAGGTGAATTCGCGCTCACCAAAATAGCGATAGAGCTCGGGATAGGTTTTGATAATGTGATTGGATAGCAGCGCCATTTCGCGCATGGTCACTTTCTGATCGGGATCAAACTTCCCCCATGGATTGCGAAAACTCAGATTTTTTAATCCCAGCTCGCGCGCTCTGGCCGTCATCAGCGCAGCAAAGGCCTCTTCACTGCCAGCCAGACCTTCGGCAAGCGCAATGGCGGCATCATTGCCTGATTGAATGACCAGACCACGGATCAGATCTTCGATGCGGACCTGAGAGTTGAGCGCAGCATACATAGTGGAGCCGCCAGCCGGCGCCCCGCCCTTGC
>CAIVAX010000057.1 GCA_903903935.1 uncultured Hyphomicrobiales bacterium
CGCGGCTGAATTGCTACCAATCCGTTTACCAAAGCCTTTTTCCGCTGTGGAATGACTAGAAATGACTAGAAAAGACTGCCTCAGAGCTATCTCTACAGCTTGCCCAAGAGGGTGACGACGAGATTGACCAAAACCTTGCCAAACTAGCTTTAATGTCGCCATCAGGCTTGCGTTGACACAAAGGCGCGAAGCCCCTAAAACCGCCCTCCTTAGCCAGACTCTGGCAATAAGCCTTGGGTAAGATATGCCCAATTCCATCATAAAGACATGATATATAAGGTCTTTCAGGTGGGGGATAGTTCAACGGTAGAACTGCGGACTCTGACTCCGTCAATCTTGGTTCGAATCCAGGTCCCCCAGCCAAATTTCTTTTGCTCACTCAGCCCAATCGGTGACGCTCAGGCCCGGCACGCGGGCAAATTCGCGGCGGTTGAGAGCGACCAGAGTTGCGCCGCGCCGCCGCGCCTGTGCGGCAATCAAAAGATCATAGGGGCCGATGGGTGTTCCCTTGCTTTCAAGGGCGGCGCGAATATCGCCCGCCTCAGCGGCATCCTCACTGTCGAAGGGCAAGACTTCCACGCCCGGCGCTAGAAAAATGGCAAGCAGTGCCTCCATGCGCGCGCGACGATCGCTTTTGGCATAGCCATATTGCAATTCAAAAATAACTACTGACGATACCATCACAGGCACGCGTCCAATGGTCTGGCGAAACCGCATCTCTGCAGCATGTGCCCGGCCATTCATGATGCCGATCACAATATTGGTATCAAGACAGAACATAGCGATGATCAATCAATGTCGAAATCTTCGGGCTCAACTGGCGGATCATCGGGCAGGCCATCAGGCAGGAAATCATGCGCGCCAAGGGCATCTAGCTGTGCGCGCCAAGCTTCATAATCAAAGGGCGGCATCTCAAGCGGCTCAAGGATCACTTTGTCGCCGACGCGGCTGACACGCACCTCTTTGCCCTCGAAGCGAAACTCTTTAGGCAAACGCACAGCCTGACTGCGGCCATGCATGAAGAGTTTGGCTGTTGCGGGTCTGGCTGTTGCGGGTCTGGCTGGGGTGGGCTTATCGCTGGCGGGATTATCTTTGGCTTGCGTCATGACCGCCTCCAAATCATTCAGACATATGGTATCTATCAATGATAGATACCATAATGCGGTGCGGGGCTCAAGGCGAGTGTGGGGAGCTAGTGTCCAGCTCCTCAAGCTTAAGCTCAAGGTCATAAGCCCGGCACGCTCAGCCGGCTGCCTGAGGGAAACTGGTCATCTAAAGATCAAGGATCAAAGAATTGATCATCAATGCTTTGGATCGTAATCGTCTCCTCAATCCGACAGCCCACGCCGTGCAATAACATGAGACGGGCAAAATGACTGCCGTCGATGAGCACTATACGTTTCGAAAGCATCTCGGCTGTATCGCGCGCGCTTGCTGTGAATGTTGAAGTCGTCACGAACAGCCCATTTGTGGCACGCACTTTGTCAAGGCTCCCAAAGAAGTCGCGGATTGCCCCTGATCCAACCGATGAACCATCTTGATAGCGCTTGGCCTGAACATAGATGCGATCAAGCCCGAGCGGATCCTGATCGATGACACCATCGATTCCGCCATCCCCGCTGCCGCCGGTTAAGGCACTATCCAATGCGTCCACCGAGCCGCCATAATTCATTTTCATCAACAATTGAACGATCACACGTTCGAAGAATGCTGGCGTACCTTGCCGGACCCGTGACAGAAGATCTTCAGCGAGTGCCGCTTCTAGCCTGCGGTAAGCAACCCTAATCGTTTCATCTGGTGTCAGCATTAACGCTTCGGATTTCTTTTCAGTCAACTGTGAGAGATGCTCAACATCATCATTTTCAGTTTCAATTCCGCTTCCAGAATCATTGCGAAATGTGGCGAACTCTGGGAAGCGCTGAAGAAACTTGATGTCTATCCGCTTGGGCTGCGCGGCAAGCAC
>CAIVAX010000058.1 GCA_903903935.1 uncultured Hyphomicrobiales bacterium
AAGCATAATGACCTCGACAATGTCGGCTATACTTCGCGCCATCACACCTTCTTTGAAATGCTGGGAAATTTTTCCTTTGGCGATTATTTCAAAGAACGCGCCATTGAACTGGCTTGGACGCTCATCACCAAGGAATTCGATCTGCCCAAGGATCGGCTGCTCGTCACCGTCTATCATGATGATGATGAGGCCTTTAATCTATGGAAGAAGATTGCTGGCTTTGCTGACAGCAAGATCATCCGCATTCCCACGTCGGATAATTTCTGGTCCATGGGCGATACAGGCCCCTGTGGTCCCTGTTCGGAAATTTTCTTTGATCAGGGACCAGCTTTGCAAGGCGGACCGCCCGGCAGTCCGGATGAAGATGGCGATCGCTTTCTGGAATTCTGGAATCTCGTGTTCATGCAATATGAACAAATCGCCCCCGGCCAGCGCCAGCCTCTCCCCAAGCCTTCGATTGATACAGGCATGGGGCTGGAACGTATTTCCGCCATTATGCAGGGCGTGCAATCAAATTACGATATTGATCTGATGCGCGCGCTCATCCGTGCGTCAGAAGAAGCCACGGGTGTGGCGGCGCAAGGTGATCGCCGCGCCAGCCATCGCGTGATCGCCGATCATTTGCGCGCCTCGTCTTTTCTAGTTGCTGATGGCGTTCTGCCCTCCAATGAAGGCCGCGGCTATGTGCTGCGCCGGATCATGCGACGCGCTATGCGCCATGCGCAATTGCTGGGCGCGCGCGATCCTTTGATGTGGCGTCTTGTGCCTGCTCTCGTGCGCGAAATGGGTCAGGCCTATCCCGAACTCATCCGCGCCGAAGCGCTGATCACCGAAACCTTGCGCCTCGAAGAGACACGCTTTCGCGCCACGCTCGTGCGCGGCCTTGCTATGCTCGATGATGAGACAAAGACTCTCTCCTCGGGCGCCAAGCTCAATGGCGAAACCGCTTTCCGTCTCTATGATACCTATGGGTTCCCGCTCGATCTCACGCAAGATGCTCTGCGCCCGCGCGGCATTGGTGTGGATCTTGAGGCTTTCAATGTGGCTATGGAGCGCCAGCGCGCTGAAGCACGCAAAGCTTGGACGGGTTCGGGCGAGGCGGCAACCGATACGCTGTGGTTTGCTCTGAAGGATCGCGTCGGCATCAGCGATTTTCTAGGTTATGATACGCAAAGCGCCGAAGGCATTGTCACCGCGCTGGTGCATGAGGGACAAGAGACGCAAAACCTCGAGCAGGGCCAGAGTGGCTTGGTGGTTCTCAACCAGACGCCTTTCTATGGAGAATCGGGCGGCCAGGTCGGTGATACGGGCCAGATGAGCGCTGCAGGCCTTGTCGTGCGCGTCAAAGACACACAGAAAAAACTCGGCGAGCTCATCGTGCATGAGGTCGATGTGATTGAAGGGCGCCTCACCCTTGGCCTTGCGCTCGAATTGCAGGTTGATGTTGATCGCCGCACTGCGATCCGCGCCAATCATTCGGCCACCCATTTGCTGCATGAAGCGCTGCGCCAAGTCCTTGGCGATCATGTGGCGCAAAAGGGATCTATGGTGGCAGATGATCGTCTGCGCTTCGACTTTGCCCATCCCAAGCCCATTTCATCTGCAGAATTGGCGCAGATTGAAGATATTGCCAATCGCATCGTGCTCTCGAATGATCCTGTCACCACGCGCCTGATGGCGGTTGATGAGGCGATTGAATCAGGCGCGCGCGCGCTCTTTGGCGAAAAATATGGCGATGAAGTGCGGGTTGTCTCCATGGGCCCGTTGATGAACACCGGCACGCGGCCTCTCCCCTTTTCGGTAGAGCTATGTGGCGGCACGCATGTGTCGCGCACGGGTGATATTGGTCTGGTCACCATTGTGTCAGAAAGCGCGGTTGCCTCAGGCGTTCGTCGTCTCGAAGCCAAGACGGGCGCTGGCGCGCGTCACCATTTGAATGAGGAGTCGCGGCGGCTGCGTGAACTTGCTGCTTTGCTCAAAGCCCCCATCTCAGAAACGGCTGAGCGCGTGAGTGCCTTGCTCGAAGAGCGCCGCAAACTCGAGCGCGAATTGGGTGATGCCCGCAAGAAATTGGCTATGGGCGGCGGCGAGAGCAGCGGCCAGGGTGATGGTGTGCGCGAGATCAGCGGCGTGAAATTCTTCGCGCGCATTGTCTCAGGCGTCGAAATGAAGGATCTCAAATCCCTCGCCGATGAAGCCAAAGACAAGGTCGGCTCTGGTCTGGTTGCCATTGTTGGCCTGTCAGAAGATGGCAAGGCCGGTCTTGTGGTGGCTGTCACCAAGGATCTGGTGGGCAGCTATAATGCCGTTGATCTTGTGCGCATTGGCTCGGATCAATTGGGCGGCAAGGGCGGCGGCGGTCGCCCTGATATGGCGCAGGCGGGCGGCCCCAATGCAGCGGGTGCACAGGCGGCCTTGGATGCTATTGCCCACCATCTCACACAGGCGCAGTGATCAGTTCTGCGCCTGTTTTGATCGACTTGCGTTGAATTCTTTTGCTGATCTTGATCTGGAACAAGGCGCTGGTGCGCAGTGCAGATAAGCTCTCACGCGAAGTGGGAGTTTATCATGTTCAAAACCATTCTTGTTCCGGTCGATCTTGAAGAAAAAAACATGGCCAAACCGGCGCTGGATCGCGCCATTGCTTTGGCCGATCAAGCGGGCGCCAGTCTGCGCTTGGTCAATGTGCAACCGCTATTGCCGACCACTTTTCTCGAATCCATCCCGGCTGATTTTGATGAGCAGCAACGTCAATGGGCCGAGCAGACGCTTGCGCACATGGCTGCTAAAATCCCGCTGCCCGTGGGGCGTGTCTCGCATTGTGTGCGCACAGGCGGCATTTATCCAAACGTGCTTGAAGAAGCCGACCATTGGGGTGCTGATCTGATTGTGATTGGCTCGCACCGCCCCAGCATGTCCACATATCTGCTTGGCTCGAATGCAACAACCATTGTGCGGCACGCTTTATGTTCTGTGCTTGT
Organism: uncultured Hyphomicrobiales bacterium; assembly: GCA_903903935.1. Taxonomy (GTDB): domain Bacteria; phylum Pseudomonadota; class Alphaproteobacteria; order Rhizobiales; family Beijerinckiaceae; genus Terripilifer. The sequence goes on from CAIVAX010000058.1 coordinate 2,982, forward strand.
GGTGCGTGATTAATCTGGCTTTGAGTGTGCGATCAGCGCACCAATTCGCGCATGCCTGCCTCAAGGCCGCTCAAAGTGAGCGGATACATGCGTTTGGTGACCAGATTGTTCAGCATGCCAATGGATTCCGTATAGGCCCATTGTTTTTCGGGGATAGGATTGAGCCAGATGAGATGCGGGAAGGCGCGCGTCACCCGCTCCATCCACACTGTGCCCGCCTCTTCATTGGTATATTCAACCGCGCCGCCGGGCTGGGTGATCTCCCAAGCCGACATAGAGGCATCGCCAACAAAGATCACTTTATAGTCTGAGCCAAAGCGATTGAGCACATCCCAAGTGGGTGTGCGGTCAATCCAGCGGCGTTGATTGTTTTTCCAAACGCTCTCATAGAGACAATTATGGAAATAGAAGTGCTGCATATGTTTGAATTCAGTCTTGGCCGCAGAGAATAATTCCTCGACAAGCCGCACATGGCCATCCATGGATCCGCCAATATCGAAGAACACAAGCACTTTGACTGCATTGCGCCGCTCAGGCCGCAGTTTCACATCAATATAACCTTTATTGGCGCTGTCTTTGATCGTGCCTTCTAAATCGAGCTCATCAGGGGCGCCGGTGCGGGCAAATTTACGCAAGCGGCGCAAAGCAATTTTGATATTGCGAATGCCCAGCTCCACATTGCCATCTAGATCCTTATAGGTGCGTTGGTCCCAGACTTTGACAGCGCGGCCATTGCGCGAAGTGGACTGACCAATTCTGATCCCTTCAGGATGATAGCCATGCGCCCCAAAGGGCGATGTGCCAGCCGTGCCAATCCATTTATTGCCGCCCGCATGGCGCTCTTTCTGCTCAGCTAGACGTTGCGCCAAAGTCTCCATCAAGCGATCCCAGCCCAAAGCCTCGATCTGCGCCTTTTCTTCTTCGGTGAGATATTTGTCAGCGAGCTTGCGCAACCAATCAGCGGGAATCTCCGCCTGTCCCATGGCTTGCAAGAGGCTCTCGAGGCCGCGAAACAAGGTTGCAAAGACGCGGTCGAATTTATCGAGATTGCGTTCATCCTTGATCAGGATGGTGCGCGCCAGAGCATAGAATGTATCAATCGATGTCTCGCCAAGGCCAGCCTCAAGGGCTTCCATAAGGGTCAGATATTCCCGCAAAGTGACGGGAATCTGAGCATCTTTGAGGGCGGTGAAAAAATTGAGCAGCATGGGCTCAATCTGCCATGGATTGGCGCTCAGGCAAAGAGCTTTACTCTCTTCTAATCCTGGCAGATTGCTCTTGCATAACTAGGCGAACAGGCTCACATCGGTTGAGCTTTAGTCGATCAGGCCCTCAGCCTTCATGGCTGCCTGAACATGCGGCCTGGCGCGCACACGCTCAAGATAAGCGGTGACATTGGGGAATTTCGACAAATCAATATTCTTCATTGTCGCCCAATTGACCACTGTAAAGGCATAGGCATCGGCAATGCTGAATTTATCGCCCATCATATAAGTTTTGTTTTCCAGCATTGTATCAAAAACGCTCAGGCGCCGATTGATCAGCCCTAGAGTTGCTGTGCGCCAATCTCCCTGCATGGCAGGATTGAAGAGACCGCCGAGCGTCTTGTGCAATTCAGTGGCAATGAAGTTCAGCGCTTCCTGCAAGCGATATCGGCCCATAGTGCCATAGGCCGGTGCCAATCCAGATTCGGGTTTCAGATCGGCCAGATATTGGACAATGGCGGGGCCTTCGGTGATGATTTCACCACCAATATCCAGAGCTGGAATATAGCCCTTTGGATTGATTGAAAGAAAACTGAGCTGACTATGTGTGCGCTTGGAATTGAGATCAACTCTCTCTATCTCGAGATCAATCCCAGCCTCTCTGGCAACAATATGGGGCGATAGGGAACAGGCCCCGGGCGAATAATAGAGCTTCATCACAATCTCCGTTTAGTCTTTGGCATACTCAGCCGAACGACAACTGATATAAAAGGCTTTAATAATGCAAGTGAAGAAGATGAAAAGAAATAAAATTTGTCACTTTTCCCAATAAAACGCCAATGAGCGCAGCACTTGCCAATTCCGTTGCGCCCCGAATGAGGCTAAATATGCGATCTCCTTTTTAAACCCTTTGGCAGCTGGATTGTAGACCTTGAATGTACTTCTGATTGGTTCTGGCGGGCGGGAACATGCCCTGGCGCTGGCGCTTTCGCGCTCTGCGCGCCTGACACGCCTCTTCATCGCGCCGGGCAATCCGGGCACGGCGGCTCTGGGCCAGAATGTTGTGCTCGATATTAACAACCATGACGCGGTGATTGAGTTTTGCCGCTTGATGCAGATTGGCTTTGTTGTCATCGGGCCAGAAGCGCCCTTGGTCGCTGGTCTTGTCGATGATCTGGAAGCTGCCGGCCTTTTGGCCTTTGGCCCCTCCAAAGCAGCAGCGCAATTGGAAGGCTCGAAAGGCTTTACCAAAGATCTCTGCCGCGAATGTTCTATTCCCACTGCAGCCTATGCACGCTTTTCTAGCGCGGAACCCGCCAAAGCCTATCTGCGTGAGCAGGTCGCGCCCATTGTCGTCAAAGCCGATGGTTTGGCTGCCGGTACGGGCGTGATTGTCGCCTCAACCCTTGCAGAGGCGGAAGC
>CAIVAX010000059.1 GCA_903903935.1 uncultured Hyphomicrobiales bacterium
GACGGGCAAGTTATAGCCGGCTGCGATGGCTGTGGCTGCCGGGGAAAGGTCGAACAGGATGGCTCTGCGACCGCTCAAGCGTGCCGCCAGGCCGGTCATGCCTGAGCCGCAAAAGCCATCCATCACCACGCCGTTGGGCGGGCAGTAATGTTCAATATAGGCTCGAATGGCTTTCGGGGGAACCTTGGTATGGTAAGTAAAGGCCTCATAGAGCGGATCGGCCTGTGTGCCGGTGGCATAAATGAGGACAGTGCCTTCGCGCTTGGCTCCCGCCTCGAGCACGGACTGGCGATCTGCCCCTGCATAAGTGGCGATCTCAGCAATAGTAGCAGGCGCAGCTGCGAGAGGCGAAAGCCCCGTGGCGATGGACATTGAAATGGAAACAGCCAATCCGGCCCAGATATTTTTTTGGATCATCTTATCCTCCCTTTTGCTATTGTGCGAAGATCTCGCGCCAATGCAAGCCCCAGTGCCCTGAAGGATGGTTTTGACCATGGATAAAAAGGATCCCATCTCTCTCATCCATGATGATCAACGCCCGGGTGAAACGAGTGTCCCGCTTAGCGGCCCAGCCGATGATGGGATTTATTTCATCGGGCGGATTCACACGCCTTGGACAAAACGCGGCGAATGTCCCCGCCGGGGTGATTTGGAAGGGCCAATCTGCCGGATTGAGCTGTTTGAGGCTTGGCGGCCGGGGCTTTTGGAGCTCAATCGCCATACACATTTACAAATCCTCTATTGGATGGATCGGGCGCGCCGCGATCTCATCATCCAGACGCCACGCAGCATTAGCGAGCCCTATGGTGCTTTCAGTCTGCGCTCGCCCATTCGCCCCAATCCTATTGCCTCTTCTCTCGTCGCCATTGTCGCCATTGAGGAAGATGGCGTGTTGGTGCGCGGGCTAGATTGTCTTGATGGCACGCCCTTGCTCGATATCAAGCCAGAGGCCTGCCCGGGCGCTGTCGATCAGGTTGAATGAGTGCCCCAGATGTGAGGTCTGGGACCATGACGCTGGCAGATTTTAAGGTTGTGAGTTGGCCGCCTTTCAGTCATGAAGAGAGCGGACTTCGCAAGCGAAGAGTTGAATCGCACCCCATTTTGCAGAAAGGTGGTTGAGTGGCGACGGGCCCCAACACTCCAGCTCCTACACGGTTTTTCTCGCAGCAGGAGCGGCGCACTCTCTTTCTGCGTATTTTCCCCTCGATCATGATTCCCATGTATCTGGCCATTGGGGATCAGACTTTGCTGGCCACTGCCCTGCCTGCCATCGTTGGATCTTTGGGCGAGGCGGAGCGCATTTCCTGGATTATGGCCGCCTATCTTGTCGCCAATACCATTGAAGCACCCATTTATGGCTATGTGGGCGATGTGTTTGGCCGCAAGCCGCTGATGTTCATCGCCCTCAGTCTCTATGTGAGTGCAGGCATATTCTGTTATTTTGCTCCCAATGTGCTCTTCCTCATCATAGGACGGCTCATTCAAGGATTGGGCGGGGGCGGATTGATGGCGCTCTCACAAGCTTTGGTGGGCGAAGTCGTGCCAGTGCGCGAGCGTGGCAATTTTCAAGGCTATCTGGCCAGCATTGGTGTTGTGGCCACAACCATTGGCCCCATATTGGGCGGCTATGTGACACAGCATTTTGGCTGGCGTTATGTGTTTCTCATCAACATACCCGTTGCCATTCTTGCCCTAGGCCTGACCTTTCGCCTGCAGACCAAGCCCGGCAATAAGCAGGCTGATTGGCAGTTTGATTTTCTGGGACTTGGGCTGTTCATCCTCTTTGTGCTGCCCATTATGTTTGGGCTTGAACAAGCACAGCACATTTCGATGGAGAGACTTCCCATAATTCTGGGGCTGTTTGCGCTTTCAGCTTTTTTCTTTGTCGTGCTTGTCTGGCATGAGAATAAAGTGGCTGCGCCTCTCTTGCCGCTGAAATTGTTTCGCCAAAGGGCGATCTGGCAATCGTGTCTGATGGTCTTATGCCAAGGCGCTATGCTGACCTCGATGATCACCTTTTTGCCGCTCTATATGCGCGTTGTGCGCGGCGCAGATCCAGGCACTACAGCCTGGCTCATTCTGCCGTTGACGATTGGCTTGAGCATTGGATCCATTCTCACAGGGCGGGTGATGAGCCGCACGGGCCTGACAATGCCCATTCCCTCCTTCACCCTTTTGCCGGCATCGCTCTTACTGATCTTTTTTTCGCTCACCACTTCGGAATTGAGCACATCCATGATGGCTTGGGTGCTGGGCTGCACGGCTATTCTGCTGGGCAGTGTGATGAATGTTGCGCAAATCACTGTGCAGATTAACGCTGGTCCCAAACAATTGGGTGCGGCCGCCTCCTCGACGCAATTTTCTCGCTCAGTTGGTGCGGCCTTTGGAACGGCTCTTTTCTCAACCGTTCTGTTTGGCATTCTCTCGGTGCAAAATCCCAATGATGCACAA
>CAIVAX010000060.1 GCA_903903935.1 uncultured Hyphomicrobiales bacterium
ATGGCGCTGGCAAATCAACTTTGTTTCAATTGCTGTCCGGCCTGTTCACACCTGATTCCGGGCGCATTGAGGTGATGGGCAATGATATGGTCCATAATGCTGTGCCCGCGCTTGCCAGTCTTGGCATTGTGTTTCAGCAACCAACGCTCGATCTAGAATTGTCTGTGACTGCCAATCTGATGTTCCATTCTGGATTGCATGGCATGTCGCGCGCGCTCGCCAAAGAACGCATCAAGCGCGAACTAGATCGGCTGGGTCTGGCTGATCGGGCTGATAGCAAATGCGGGCAATTGAGCGGCGGCAATCGACGGCGTGTCGAATTGGCGCGGGCGCTGATGCATGACCCTGCTCTTCTGTTAATGGATGAACCCACTGTTGGTCTTGATCCTGGTAGCCGGGCTGAATTGATGAGCCTGCTGCATGCCATGCGCAAAGAGCGGCCGCTGGCCGTGCTATGGGCGACCCATTTGTGCGAAGAGGTGGAGGATGCAGACCGCATTATTGTGCTGCACAAGGGTCATATTCTGCGCGATACAACCCCCGCTGAATTGCTCAGCTCGACCGGCAAAACAAATATTGAAGATGCCTTCCTCTCCCTGACCGGAAAAGTACAAGACGCTGCCTAAGCGAGTTCAGAGAATCTGCTTATTCACCGTTGAACACTGCTGAGCTTAAGATTATCGAGGCAATTCTTTGGTTGGCAACAAGGGCGGTGGCATGGGCGCAAATTGGATCTGGTCCAATTGCTTGAGCTGGTCGATCTCATCCATATCTAGATTGGATATGCCCTCATCGGTGCGCATGCTGGCTTGCAGATCACCTAATTGCTCGGTTTTCTTGGAATCCTTGTCATCAGGCTTTTTACTACTGGAGGGGTCATCCTCTGGCTTGGAAGGCGCATTGGGATCATCCTGTAAGGAAATAGGTTTGCCATCCATAATATTGTCGCGGGCCTTTTGCGTCTTGTCAGCCATGACGCGCGTATAAGGCAGACGATAGGCGCGCGGCATGCCGACGGGAATATTATTTTCGTCTAACTGTTCAACCCACATGAAAATAGCGCCAGGTTCAGAGGCCATGCGATTGGGTTCGACAACACGCGCCCAGAGTAATTGCGCCGGGATTGGAAGCTTGGCATTGCTCGGCCAGCCCAAAAGATTACGAGTTTGAAAAAAGACGCTGACAAAAAAGAAGGTCGTGCCAATGATCACTAACGCCTTCCAGCGCCAATGAATGCGCGAAGTTAATCCAATGATGAGTAGCAACACAGCCACCATCACGTAAGCGACCGAAATGCTCAACACGGTCGACATCATGGCCGATATCCTCTGAGGAACAGCATTTACTTAGCGCCCCGGCGAATGGTTCGCGTTTCCTGAATGAGCGATTTAAAGCCCTGCGATGCACTTTTTCCGGGGCCAACAGGTTTGACATCCACAATCGAACCATCAGCAGAAATGGTGAAGCGCACAGCCGTCACCTCTAGCCCCTTCTGATTCACGTTGAAGGTGTCGTAATAGAGGACCTGCAAAGTGGGATTAATTTTCTCTACCTTGACGGATACAGGAACGGCAATACCCGTCGTGGCGTCAAAATGATTGATGTTGACGATATATTCGCCCGGAATAATGCCTCTGATACTGACCGTTTCTTCGCGAATGGGTGATTTGATTTTCGCGCCATTGACCGTAATGGAATTGTTCAATCCGCCGCGATCATCACGCTCCAGCAACATCCAGCCCGCTTCACGTTCATGAAACCAGACGAGATTACCTCCTGGATCCTGAACATAGAGGTCCAGATCATCGGGATGATTGTCCGGCCATGACATGGAGATGATGAATTCGGCCTTGGTATCGACCTTGCCGCTCTTGGCTTCAGGATTCATCACAAGCA
>CAIVAX010000061.1 GCA_903903935.1 uncultured Hyphomicrobiales bacterium
CAATTCCATGCAGCAATTTGGCATGCTGAATGCGATGGGCCAGATCGACCTTGAGCCAATAAGCGGGATAATGGCGCGCCGCATAAGCATCAAAATCAGGATCAGACCAGCCGGGCAGGGCTATCCGCAATTCTTCCTGCGCGCCGCGCACACGGGCTTTGCGATCAATCGCTGAATGGCCACCCGCTAGAACCAATTCGGTTTCCCAATAGAGCGTGCGCAGCAATTGGCCCTTCCAGCCATTCCACACACCAGGTCCCACAGCGCGAATGTCGCAGACCGTGAGGACCAGCAAGAGACGCAGACGCTCCAAAGTCTGCACGAGATCGGCAAAGGCCTGAATGGTTTTGGGATCGGAGAGGTCGCGGCTTTGCGCCGTATTCGACATTTCCAAATGCTTGTCGATCAGCCAGGCCACAGTCTCTGTTTCGGCATCTGAGAGACCCAGTCTGGGGCAGAGCTTACGCGCCACTTCAGCGCCCGCCACGCAATGATCCTCTTTACGCCCCTTGGCAACATCGTGCAAAAACAAAGCAACATAAAGCACCTTGCGATTGCTGATCGAGGGTAGCACTTCGGCTGAGAGCGGATGATCTTCTTTAAGAACGCCAGATTCAATATTGGCTAGAATGCCAATGGCGCGCAGCAAATGCTCATCAACTGTGTAATGATGATACATGTTAAATTGCATCATTGCGACAATGCGGCCAAAATCAGGAATGAAACGCCCCAACACGCCCGCTTCATTCATGCGGCGCAGAATAATCTCGGGCGTGTGTTTGGAACACAAAATCTCCAAGAACAAACGATTGGCCTCAGGCGAGGTCCGTAATTTGGTATCAATGCGCTTGAGCGACAAAGTTACAAGCCGCGTGGCATCAGGATGAATCTCAAGCCTGTGCTGATCAGCCACATAAAACAGGCGGATCAGATTGACCGGATCTTTTTCAAACACATCAAGCGAAGAGACAGTGAGGCGGTCTGTCTCAATGGCAAAATCTTGTTCGAGAGTGATAGGCTTGCGCCGTCTCATCTGGCCAAACATGCGCCCCAGCACAGCGCGCGGCTTGGCCTGACGCGCCTCCAAGGCAGCACAGAGAATTGCGGTGAGATCGCCGACATCTTTGGCGACCAGAAAATAATGTTTCATGAACCTTTCAACATCCGACAGGCCCGAATGGTTCACATAGCCCAGCTTCTGCGCAATGCCTCTTTGCTGATCAAAGCTCAGGCGCTCTTCCGCGCGGCCGGTCTGAAAGTGCAATTGGCAGCGCACGCGCCACAAAAATTCTTCGCAGCGCTGAAAGGTCAGTAATTCTTTGCGGGTAAACAGGCCCGCTTTGACCATTTCCTGCTCATCATCGACCCGGTAAACATATTTGGCGATCCAGAACAAAGTATTGAGATCGCGCAAGCCGCCTTTGCCCTCTTTGACATTGGGCTCGACCAGATACCGTGATGAGCCAGCGCGCGAGACCCGCGCTTCGCGCTCTTCGAGCTTTGCAGCGACAAATTCGCGGGCGCTCTTTTGCACAATCTTGACATCAAAACGTTTGCGCAGATCAGCCAGCAAGGCCCGATCGCCATGAATGAAGCGGGCTTCCAGCAAAGTGGTGCGGATCGTCATATCAGCTCGGGCCTGAATGAGACATTCATCAACCGAGCGCGTGGCATGTCCTACTTTTTGCCGCAAATCCCAAAGCAGATACAAAATGGCTTCAACAACGCTCTCGCTCCACGGCGTCTTTTTATAGGGCAACAGGAATAGCAGATCGATATCCGATCCTGGGGCTAGGGTTCCCCGTCCATAGCCGCCCACAGCAATGATTGATAAACGCTCGCCTGACGAGGGATTGTCCGAGGGATAGACATAAGTGATCACATAATCATGGATGATGCGGATGAGATCATCTTCAAGTTCGGACAGCGATCTTGCGCAGTCCAACCCACGCCCCTGCGCTTCCAGACGGCTGCGTGCTTCTTGATGGCCCTGTGCAAGAGTCTGACGCAGGAGATCGACCAAAGCTTTGCGAAAATTGGGATCATCGCGTGTGAACTCTTGGCTCAGTTTTTTGATCTGCGCTGTGATCAGATCGCGCTCAACCAGCGGCCCGCTGCGTTGAGGCGGCGCTAGGCTCGAGGGAGAGGCAAGAGACAGATCATTGGTCATAGAGGTTTCTAGCATATTTGCGCTGAAATTAAACAATCACGATCAGCGGCACGCGAAGCTTTTCTTGGCCAGTTGACAGGAGGTCAGACTCTGGACCGATGCATCATAATTGGTCAGCTGCCACTTGCCCTTGTCCTGCCGCCGCAGCAGGGCAAAGCCGAAATTGTCCGATTGGCTCAATCCCGAGCGCACTTTGGCCCCCTGCAGGGTCAGTCCGCTAGGATGATCGGGCGCGGTGCGATGCAATTGATCGCCGCTATGGCCTGTAATGAGCTGAATTGGCCAATCCTGCTCAAAATCGAGAATTTGAAAAGTGTGAATATGGCCCGAGAGAATCATCTGCGTGCGCGCTGGCAGACTGGGCGCGGCGGCTGCAAGGGTGGCATTTCCACCTACAGCTTTGCCCAGCAATTGAGCTGCTGCCGCCCAAATGGGCCGGTGCATGGTGATCCAAATGGGTCCCTCAGGCGCCAAGGCTTCAAGTGAAGCAAATTGCTTTTGATAGATCTCCTTCTGAATCGGGTTCATTCGCCATTCACTGGCGGTGGATGAATCCATCACGATGAGGCTGAGATCCCCCAAATCGATGCGATAGGGTTCATGCAGGCTCAAGCATTCTGTTTGCGAGGCTCTGGCCATGGGATCAAGAAAGCGCGACCAGCCCTGCCCGCCGCGCTGACATTCTTCATGATTGCCGCGCACCATAATCCAGGGCGCTTGTGTGAGTAAATTTTGTGCAGGCGCGAAAAAATCTATCTCCCATGTCGCCCAATTATCGCCATAGACTGAGCCCTTGCAGCCTCGATCCGCCAAAGGGCAGGCTTGTTCGCGATAATAAAAATCACCCACATGGACAATCAGATCGGGTTTGAACTGCGCCGCTGCATTGGCAATGCGGGCAAAGGGCCAGTCTTGCGCGTCATTGCAGGCCTGCACGAGTGGAAAATGGATCCGGCATCCCGTATCCCCGATGAGTAAGATTGTGTCGGGTCTGGCTTTGGGAGGGGCTATCTCTTGTCCGGCCAAAAGAATGTGCTTGGCTGTGTCGTCAATCAAGATGAAACACGAGAGCACGCCAAAGCCTTTGCCCGGCGTGGCGCGCTCTTTGAGAGGCATGGCTGTGCCGTCAATCTCCACAGAGGGGCAAGAAGCACTCGCGGTAATCGCACGCAGTTCAAGACCCTGCGCAGATCTTTGCAGCCAATGATAGTCTTTGGCATAGGAGGCTTGGGCATAGGAGGCTTGCGGCAGAGTGAGGAAAGCGATCAGAGACAATAAGGCTGATACAGCAGGCAAGGCGGATCGTGTCATGCGCGTGTCCAGCCTGATGCTTTAACCAAGGTTCTTGTGTTTGGCCTCAATCGCATCCCAAATTGCAGCAGCCAGATCCGGTCCGCCGAGATTTTTGATCGCGCGCAGGCCCGTTGGCGAGGTGACATTGATCTCGGTCAGATGGCCGTCAATCACATCAATGCCAGTAAACAACAGGCCGAGGCGTTTGAGCTCAGGGCCAATCGTGTCGCATATCTCTTTTTCGCGCGGCGAGAGATCCGTCGCCATAGCAGCGCCCCCGCGCACCATATTGGAGCGAATGTCATTTTCAGCGGGCACGCGATTAACCGCGCCCATGGCCACACCATCGACCAGAATGATGCGCTTATCGCCTTGCGAAACTTTCGGCAGAAAGCGTTGATTGACCCAAGTTTCACGGAACGTGGTTGTGAACAAATCAAACAGCGATCCAAAATTGGGATCCACCTTTGAGACTTTGAAGACAGCCGCCCCGCCATTGCCATAAAGAGGCTTCATCACCACATCGCCATGCTCGGCACGAAAGGCCTCGATCATCGCTCTATCGCGGCTGATCAACGTGGCTGGCATGAGCTGAGGAAAGTGCATCACCATTAGTTTTTCGGGTGCATTGCGCACACTGGCTGGATCATTGACGACCAGCGTGGAGGCCGGCAGGCGCTCAAGAATATGCGTGGTGGTGATATAGGCCATGTCAAAGGGCGGATCTTGCCGCAGCAAGATCACATCTAACTCTGACAGATCCATCAGCTTGGGAGCAAATTTGGTGAAATGATCGCCCGCTATATCCCGCACCTGTAACTCAGTCACCTGCGCCATCACGCGCGTGCCCTGCAAAGACAGCTGATCGGGCGTGTAATAATTTATCGGATAGCCGCGCTTCTGCGCTTCGAGCAAAAGGGCAAAGGTAGAATCCCCAGCTATGTTGATTTTCTCAATCGGGTCCATTTGAACGCCAATCTTGAGCGTCATATCTTTCATCCTTGTCTTTTATTCTTGCAAAGGTCTGGACTGAACTGACGATCAGACACAGAGCGCGCATAGCTCCCCAATCATCGGTCAAATGGACGATAAAATCCAGTCTTTGGTTTCAATTAACCATATTTGAACGCTCCTGGGCTAATCCTATGGGCATTTCAAGGTTGGGAATTGTCAATGCAAACGACGAAGATCACGAAAAGCCTCGTTTTTCGTCTAGGCTCATATATCATCGTCATTGTTGGGCTAGGCCTGTATATCTCCTATGCAGCGAGCTAAATTCAGGCGCTGACGCTATCCATGGCCAAATTGCCGCATGACCAATTGAATCTTAAGTTTATTGAATTGATTGCCCTTGGCGAAGGCCTTGTGAAAGTCGCTCTGTTTGGCAGTGTGATGGCAGCCTTGCTCTATGTGGGTGTCTGGGTTCCCTTGATCCAGAAATCCTTAACGGAGCCTTTATCCTTATTGGCGCGGCATATGAATGAACTCGCCTCCGGCAATACGGATGTGAAAATCGATGTCAGCGAACTCTCGGTGGAATTGGGTGGCATTGCCCAATCACTTGAAACGCTGCGCGATGCCATCAAGCGCAACAATGTCCTGATGGTGGAAATCAAGGCCAGAGATGATCGCGAAGCCCGCCTTTTGCGAGATGCCAGCATCAGAGCGCATGTAGAAGACTTCAGCAAAGAGCTTGATACAACAACAGCTCTTTTGGGGGATATGACCCGGCGCATGTCCAAAGCCTCGGATGTGATGATTGTTGCAGCCCGGCGGGCCAGTGAAGGATCAACCCAGGCCAAAGGTGCCTCGGAAGATGCGGCCGCGAACGTCTCGTCAGTCGCGCAAGCCTCCGAGCAATTGCTCTCCTCCATTGAGGAAATCAGCCGCCAAGTGGTGCAATCCACCACAGTCGTGCAAAAAGCTGTTGCCACTGCTGAGCAATCGTCAAGTGAAATGACGCAATTGTCTGCCGTTGCCCGCCGCGTTGGCGCTGTGGTGAGTTCAATCTCGCGCATTGCAGCGCAGACCAATCTATTGGCGCTCAATGCGACAATCGAAGCCGCCCGTGCGGGCGAGGCAGGCCGGGGCTTTGCTGTTGTGGCGCAAGAGGTGAAGACGCTGGCCACACAAACCGCCAAAGCCACGCACGATATTGGCGATCAAATCGCGGAAATGCAGCGTGCCACAGATATGTCCGTGGAGGCGATTGAAACCATCCGCCACAAAATTATCGAGGTCGAGCATATCACCACCATCATCGCCGCTGCCGTGCATGAGCAAGGCGCCTCGACGCAGGAGATTGCACGCAATGTGCGCTTTGCAGCCTCGGGCACATCAAGCATGTCCGAGCATGTCGAAAATGTGGAAGCGGCTGTGATGGAGACTGGCAGCAGTGTCGAATCTGTCGTTGATCTTGCCCATAAGCTCGATGAGATGGCGACCCGCATGCGCCGGCGTGTTGAAGAATTCACTCGCGTGCTGACAGCCAGTTGAGCGCCTCTGTTTGATCGCGCTCTAATGCAAACTATGGCCCGATCCAATGGGAAAGGGAATCACATTGGTGTCCTTCGCGCGAAAGGGCAGTTGATCGATCAGTGCATCACGTTTGGCTTCTAGCCCCGTGATGTGCTGCTGGATCTGATCGGCGCTGGCGCGCGAAGACCCATTAAAGATGATTCCACCCAGAAACAGGCTCAATCCCACAATGCCAGTTTCAATTGCATTGTTACGGATCCAGCCAATCAAAACCAGACCCATCAGAGCCAGACCTAGCCAAAAGGCGCAGCGCGCCAAAAGCATGCTTTTCAGCGCCCCTTTGTGCTGATCCCAAAGAGCCTCGATCTGATGTTCTAGATCTGCAATCGTGGTGGCGGTATCATCCTGCATGGCCGCAGCTTAAGCTATTGAGCGAGGTTTTTGAACTGGCGGGCTGACAGTCCCCGTTCAATATATTAAATTGACTCATCAATGGGAGGTCACATCATGCGCACTTGGCACTTTGCCTTCGTTCTGGGAACGGGTCTGACAGCTGGCTTGCTGAACATTGCGCCCTTGGCGCAGGCTCAAACTGCCGAACAGGTCTTCAGCACCAAAAAGACCATCAATCTCTATATTGGTTACACCCCCGGCGGCAGTTATGATCTGTATGGCCGCTTGGTTGCCCAGCATTTGGGCCGTCATCTGCCTGGCAAACCCAATGTTGTGCCCAATAATATGCCGGGAGCTGGTTCGCTGACCGCCGCCAATTATGTCTATGAAGTCGCCCCCAAAGATGGCACGGCCCTAGCCCTTGTCTCGGAAACCGCGGCGATGGAACAGGCTTTGGGCAATCCGGCCGTCAAATATGACGCAACCAAATTCACCTGGATTGGCCGTGTGGCCTCGAGCAATAATATTCATCTCGTCTGGCACAAGGCCAAGGCGCAATCAGTTGAAGATGCCCGCAAGATCGAAATGACCGTGGCAGGCACGGGGCCTGCCAATCTCGCTGAGGCCGTGCCGCGTCTGCTCAATGCGATTGAAGGCACCAAATTTAAAATCATCTCCGGCTATCAAGCGGCCGGACCTGGCATGATTGCGATGGAGCAGGGCGAGGTCGATGGCTCTGGCACATCATGGGCGATTGTCAAAGCCACCAAGCAGGATTGGCTGAAATCGGGTCTAGTGAAAATCATTCTGCAAGATGTGCCAACGCGCAGCGCCGATCTGCCCGATGTGCCAGCCTTGGGTGAATTTGGCAAAACGCCCGAAGATAAGCAGGTGCTTGGTCTTTATGCTTCAGGCGGCGCGATTGGCCGCGCCTTCTTTGGTCCGCCCGGCATTCCCCCGCAAATCGCCAAGGCTCTGCAGGATGGCTTTAGCGCAATGGTGAAAGATCGCGACTTTCTGGCCGATCTTGAAAAGGCAGGACTTGATGTCGATCCTGAAACACCAGAGGCCTTAGCCAAAGTTGTCGCCAGCACGGTGCAGGTTCCAGATAGTGTGCGCGCCCGTGTGCGCAGCATATTTGGCAATTGATCAAGAAAGGCTCACAGCATCAGCTCGAAAGCACCGATCTGATGCTGGGGCCAAAGCCAGCCATTGAGAGTGATGGCATCGCCACGCAGATTATAACTGGCGCACCAGCTGTTTTGGCTCATCCAATAGCGCGCGGCTTTTGAAATGCGCTTGACCTTAAGAGCGGTGATCGCCTCTTGGGCTCGCACATGGTCAGGCCGCGCTTTCACTTCGACAAAAATAATTGTGTCTTGTGAGACAGCGATGAGATCGATCTCGCCGCCCTGCGCCACAAACTGCCGAGCAAGGATATGATAGCCTTTGAGCCGCAACAGCGATTGCGCAATCCATTCTGCCCGCAGCCCTAAACGATAGGCCCGCTTGCGGCGCTCCTCTGGCAAGGAGGGGTCCTTGCCTAAGGGGCGTTTACGCGGCATTAGCCGTCCTCACGCAATTTCTTCTGCGCGGCAAGTTCAACCGCTCTGGCATAGACCTGACGGCGGTTCTGGCCGCTCTGAGCGGAGACAACGGCAGCTGCATCTTTGACCGAGAGCGTTTGCAACGCGCTCAGCAATTTCTGATCGAGATCCTCAGCGCTCAATTCACGTGTGCCTGTTTGAGGCGGGCCAACCAGCAACACAATTTCCCCGCGCGGCGGCTCTTCTTGTGCCAAAGCTTGCGCCAATTCATTCAAATCACCACGGCGCACGGTTTCAAAATGCTTGGTCAATTCGCGCGCAATGGCAGCTGGCCGTGCCCCCAAAACCGCGGCAAGATCCTGCAAGGTTTCAGCTAAGCGGCGCGGGGATTCAAAAAACACCAAAGTGCCGGGAATGGGAGCCAATTCGGCAATACGTTGACGGCGCGCCGCACTGCGCGGGGGCAAAAAGCCTTCAAAGAAAAACCGATCTGTTGGCAAACCAGCGACAACGAGCGCGGCCAAAACCGCTGAAGCCCCCGGCACGGGAATAACAGCAATGCCCTCAGTCAGCGCATCAGCGACCAGCTTAAAGCCAGGATCAGAAACCAGCGGCGTGCCCGCATCGGACACCAGCGCCAATGCCGCGCCCGTTTTGAGCCTTGCAATCAAATGCGGACGCATCACAGCCGCATTGTGCTCATGATAGGTGATCATCGGTGTGGCTATGCCATAATGGGCCAGCAGAGTTTTGGTCACCCGCGTATCTTCGGCAATGACAGCATCAGCAGCTGCCAAAGTGGCCAGCGCGCGAAAGGTAATGTCGCCCAAATTGCCAATCGGGGTTGCCACCACATGCAGACCCGCGCCAATGGGCTTGGCCTCGGCGCGCAGGCCCAAAGCGGTAAAGCTGGCCGGTTGGTCGCTTTTCGGGCTCTGCAGCGAAGGGGCTTGTTTTTCGCGCGTGGTCATGGGCTAAATCCAGCTCTTAATCCGAAGCTCTCGTTGTCAAAGGTGGGCCGAGGGCAGGCCTCCATTTTGCACGAGGGAAGCGTTCTGTAAATCGTCCTTTTGTTTTTTTTAAAGAACAAAACATTTCATAGGTAAAACTCGATAAGGCCGCGTTGCGGCCATTAACCATTCATTTCTTTTGGCCCGCTAATGAATTAGCAAAGTTTTAGGCAGGGTTTGGCGGTTTGGAGTCGAATTTGAAACAGGTGTCTGTGACAAAAGCCAGAATGGCTTGCCTTGATCGCCCGCTCAAGCGGAGCCTTCTGTTGGTCTCCTTGCTGGCTGGCCTGAGCGCTTGCGGGACTTACAGCACCTTTGGTCCCATGACCGCGGGCTCCTCGACCCAAGCGCCTCCAGCTGCGCCAATTGCCGAACCGGTCGTTGAAAATAACAATATTCTGGGCATAGGCCCGGTGCGTGTGGGTATCGTCCTGCCGTTGACACAGGGCTCTGGTCCTAGCCTGGTGGGCACATCGCTGCGCAATGCGGCTGAACTTGCCATCAGCGAATCGGGCGGCTCCGACATTTCCTTGATGGTGTTTGATGATCAATCCTCACCCGAGGGAGCGAGCAACGCCACCCAGACAGCACTGGCACAAGGGGCGGAGCTCATTCTTGGGCCGCTCTATGCCAATAATGTGCGGGAAGCCAGTCGCCTTGCGCGCGGGGCAGGCAAGTCCATGATTGCCTTTTCAACCGACACAACGGTCGCCTCACGTGGCACCTATCTGCTCTCCTTCCTTGTCGAAGGCTATGTGAATCGCATTGTCGATTTTGCCTCCCAGCGCGGCAAGAAATCCTTTGCTGCCCTCGTTCCAGAAAATGAATATGGCACTGTGGCTCTGGCCGAATTCCAGCAAGCAGCGGCGCGCCATAATGTGCGTGTGCAAGCCATTGAGCGTTATGCGCCCGGCCAATCCTCAGGCGCTATTCAGCGCATTGCCTCAATGGCCAGTCAGATTGATGCGATCTTCATTCCTGAGCAGGCCGATGCCATGGCCAGTGTGGCGGCGCAATTGACCTCAGCTGGCCTTGAGTCCAAACGCATCCAGATTTTGGGAACTGGCCTGTGGAATGATGCCCGCGTGCTCAAACTCCCCGCCTTGCAGGGCGCTTGGTTCTCAGCGCCGGAAAATGGCGGGTTTAATGCGTTTGCGCAGCGCTATCGCGCTAAATTTGGATCCGACCCCACACGTTTGGCCACTTTGACTTATGATGCAGTATCGCTGGCAGCGGCATTAGCCCGCTCGCAAGGCGCGCAGCGTTATTCAGAATCAGTATTGACCAATCCCTCTGGCTTTAATGGCGCAGATGGCATTTTCAGATTCAGCGCCGATGGTCAGGTCGAGCGCGGCCTATCCGTCTTGCAAGTGAGTAATGGCTCAACCAGTGTGGTCAGCCCCGCGCCGCGCAGTTTTGGCGGCTGATCACGCCGCCAGATCAGCAACGACAGAATCGAGCACGGGAAAACCTTCGGTTGTCACGCGCAAATGGCCATCCTCTGTCTTTTCGATCATGCCATCTTCAATCAAAGTGGCGATGCGATAATCATCGAGCGGCCGCCCGGCAATGGCTTCAAAGCGCACTGGGTCAATGCCTTCAGCAAGACGCAGGCCCATGAGCAGAAATTCATCAGCCTGTTCACCAGATGACAGGGGTGAATTTTCAACCAGCCCATTGCCTTCGGTTTCGACAACGGTCAGCCACATTTCTGGATGACGCTCGGTCGATTGCGCCATGCGTCCAAAGGGCGTGGTCAAACGCCCATGTGCTCCCGGTCCAACGCCGGCATAATCGCCATAGCGCCAATAGATCAGATTATGGCGGCTCTCAGCGCCGGGGCGAGCATGATTTGACACTTCATAGGCCGGTAGCCCCGCCTTTTGCGTGACCTCTTGCGTCACATCCCATAAAGCGCGCGACAAATCTGGATCGGGCATAGCCAGCCGACCAGATTCAAACAGCTTTTCAAACATTGTGTCGGGCTCAATCGTCAATTGATAGAGCGAGAGATGTTCGCCAGCCCGATGCAGCGCCTCTTCAAGCTCCGCCTTCCAAGCCCAAGCGGATTGGCCAGGCCGAGCATAGATCAGATCAAAGGTGAAGCGATCAAAAGTGGAAGAGGCAATCGACAAAGCATTCATCGCCTCTTGCACACTGTGCAAACGCCCCAGCATTTTCAAATCGGCATCATTGAGCGCCTGCACGCCCAGCGACACGCGATTGACCCCCGCATCGCGATAGCCGCGAAAGCGCTCTGCCTCCACCGAAGTGGGATTGGCTTCCAGTGTAATCTCGGCTTGCGGGGAGATGGTCCAATGATCGGCGACCGATTGGATCAATCCGGCCACGGTAGCCGGCTTCATCAAAGAGGGCGTACCGCCGCCAAAGAAAATCGAATCGACCGTGCGGCCCGGCGTCAGGCTGGCTCGATGCGCCAATTCAGTCCGGAAGGCAGCCAGAAACCGCTCTTCATCGACCGGATGCTGTCGGACATGGCTATTGAAATCGCAATAGGGGCATTTGGAGAGGCAAAAGGGCCAATGAATATAAACACCAAAGCCGGGATCACGAAAAGGAATCGTGGCAGTCATAGGCCCTTATCGCATGGACGGAGGCTGGGACCAAGAGGATCTGGCCACCAAGGAATCAGCAAACATATCCTCCAGAGCGCCCAGGTCTCTGTTAGAGAGTCCAAGTCTCTGTTAGACAAACCAAGTTTATCTCACACTGCCTAAGTCTGGGTTAACCCTAACAAAGGATTGTTCCCAGAGCAGGCGGGCTATTGCCCGTACAGCAGACGGGCGCGGATTGTGCCATCGATCTTTTTGAGATCTTCCAACACATCATTGGCCTGCTGACGCGCCGAGGCGCCATCTGATTCCACAACCACATAGCCAATATCGCCAGAGGTCTGGAGATATTGCGAGCAAATGTTCAGACCGCGGT
Organism: uncultured Hyphomicrobiales bacterium; assembly: GCA_903903935.1. GTDB lineage: Bacteria > Pseudomonadota > Alphaproteobacteria > Rhizobiales > Beijerinckiaceae > Terripilifer. The sequence goes on from CAIVAX010000061.1 coordinate 11,841, forward strand.
TGGAGAAACTATTATTGATGCGGTTCATCACACCGGGCACATTGTTGTGCACGTGAATAAAGCGCGTGCCCGATTGGCCGATGGGCAATTGCACCTGCGGGAAATTCACAGCGCCCAAAGTTGAGCCCACATCGCTATATTCGATGAGCTTTTTGGCAACTTCCGCACCAATGCGCTCTTGGGCTTCTTCCGTTGAGCCACCAATATGCGGGGTGAGGATTACATTATCGAGGCCTTGCAGCGGAGAAACGAATTTCTCTTTGTTGGAGGTTGGCTCGACGGGGAAAACATCAACCGCCGCGCCGCGCAAATGACCAGATTTGAGCGCTTGGGCCACAGCATCCAGATCGGCCACAGTGCCACGGCTATTGTTGATGAAATAGGAGCCTTGCTTCATCTTCTTCAGCTGGGCTTCGCCAATCATATTGAATGTGGCCGGTGTCTCGGGCACATGCAGGCTGACAACATCGCTTTGTGCCAGTAACTCATCAAGCGAGGCGACAGGCTCTGTATTGCCGTGCCGCAATTTGTCGATGATATCAAAATAGATCACGCGCATGCCCATGGCTTCCGCCAGATTGGACAATTGCGACCCAATATTGCCATAGCCGATGATGCCCAAAGTCTTGCCGCGCACCTCGATAGAATTTTCAGCTGACTTATCCCAGCCACCTTGATGAGCCAGCACGGATCTGGAGAAGATCCGGCGCATCATCATCACAATCTCGCCAATGACGAGTTCAGCAACGCTGCGCGTATTGGAGAAAGGTGCATTGAAGATCGGCACACCGCGCCGGCGCGCTGCATC
>CAIVAX010000062.1 GCA_903903935.1 uncultured Hyphomicrobiales bacterium
CGTTGAGCGTGCAAAAAGCAGGTGTCTCGGTCCATGGCCGGGTGAAGGCGTTTGAGAAGCAAGTGCCCTTTGAGGATGTGATTGACTATATTGTGTCTTGGCCGGGCAAGATCCCAAAATCAGCCAAACCAGCCTCAGCCAGCAAGGCTAAATCAAAGAAATAAATCTAGATTTGGCCACAAATTGGTCATTCTAAAACCCCTTTGAGACATCAGATTGTAACCTGCAATCATGTTCCCCCCGATTGTAACCAACTGACCGGCACTCTGTGCCGGTCTTTTTCATTGGGGGGTCATGTGCGCCCGAGCCGCTTGGCGATCCATAAAAGATCGGCTGGCCTGATAGGCAAGGCGGGCGCGCTCGAGTGCTGGTAAATGGGCATTTCTGGCCGTGGGCGCCTCTATGCTCACCCCAACATCTGCCGGCAAGGCCGCCATCAGCCGATCAAGCCAGAGCGAGCCTTCTCCTGGCAAAAGCCGCGCCGTGCGCGATTCAGCGCGCATCTCCTCGAGTGTGCGTAAGCCCTCAGGCTTGGGCGGGGCATCGCATAAATGCACAAGCTTGAGCCATTTGGGATCAACCGCGAGAAGATCATTGGGATCACCGCCCGAGCGCGACAAATGCAAAGCATCAATGACAAGGCCTTTATTGCCAGCCTGTGTCGCCAGCATCATCTCCACAGCTGCGGCAAGATTGGGGCAGGCACTATAGGGATTGAACTCGATCAAACACTGCAGATCATAGCGCGCCGCCACATCACACAGACGAGAGAAGGTTGCGAGCCGGCGCACAGGGTCAATATCTTCAACTGGACAGACGAGAAATTGAGCGCCCAATCTTTGGCTGAGCGCCAGCACGGCTGTGAGGTCCTCAGGCTGCAAATGGGGCAGAATCGGAAAGACGCCAATCTCCAGCACTTTCATCTGCGCTTGCGCGATCAGCTCTTCAACCTCTCTTTCTCGTTCGGGCAGGCCAGCAATGTGCGGATCGCTCGCGAGCAGGGGGTTGAGGCGCAGCCCCACACTGGCAAAACCAGCTGCTGCCGCAGCCCTGATCTGTCCGGCAGGGCCAGCATCAAGGATCGTCAAAGCGGCAAGCGAAAGAGCAGACATAAGCGACCCTGAGTTCAAGAGACGTGGACAGACCTTGGCAAAGCTGCTGGCCAATTTGGCTTTTTGAACGCTCTGTGTCCATCGAAACAGAAAGGCATAGAGAAAATATTCCTTAAAGGAAAATAGTCCTTGACAACCGCACGCTGGTCCTGTAGCTTTGCGGCATGCTCCACACTTGTAAGTGAAGCCCACAAGGCTTCAACCCAGCAAGGCTTCCCCCCACAAGGCTTCAAACCCAACCTGGACGGGCTCGCATCACCACGCTGGCGCAGCACGCATGCCAAAATCGATCACAGCCAACTTTGTTTTTTGACTGCAGCCGCAAGGCTCCTGAAGAGGAGGCCCGTTTGTCTCTCAGCCAATTCGACTCCAAAATTCTGGCTGAGGTGTGCAAAGAGTATGAGTCTGGAAGCGGAGATCTGGCCGATCTGGCGCACAGGCTGGGTCTGTCGCAGAAAGGTTTTTATCAATTTCGCAAAGCGCAGGGCTGGCCCTTACGCAAGCGCGGCCGGCCCAGATCGCCGCCCTCGCAAGCCAAACCGCATAAGCCGACGCGGCCGGCCAGAACGCCTCATCACCGTGACACCCAAGATCAGGCTGTGTCTCAGAATGCTGGGGCTGAGTCATTCGATACAGGCAAGTTAACCAAAACTCTGCATGGGGCTCTCACACGAGAGATCATCAAAATGCAAAAAATCTTAAATGCCGCCGATGCACCCGGTGCCGAGCGCAATGCAAGAGTCTTAGCCTCTTTGCTCAAAGCACTTGGCGAAGTGCGCAAATATGAAACAAGCGCCAAAGATCGCGCTGTGCCGCAAGGACAATCTCCGCATGCTGCAGCCCCCCGACCTGCCCGCGATCTGGCCACGCTGCGAGCGGAGCTTGCGCGACGACTTGATGAGCTTCGACGCAGCCAATCTTCTGGATAAATTTTTGGCAGATTGGTCTGCCGATGAAATTCAATCCATCATCTCCACTTGGCAAATGCAGGCGCGCGAAGATCAATGGCCGCCTGTACGGGCACAAAATGGTCAGCCCTGGACCGTCTGGCTCGTGATGGGTGGCCGCGGCGCAGGAAAGACTCGCACCGGCGCAGAATGGATCAGGGCTATTGCTTTGGGCGAACCTAATCTTGCTATTGAGCCTGTGGGGCGCATTGCATTGATTGGCGAGACGGCAGCGGCAGTGCGAGATGTGATGATTGAAGGCGTCTCAGGTCTTTTATCTGTGCATGCCGATGGAGAGCGCCCGCTCTGGGAGCCCTCACGGCGGCGTTTGTCTTGGCCCAATGGCGCTATTGCGCAAGTCTTTTCGGCCGATGATCCAGAGAGTTTGCGCGGTCCACAATTTGAATTTGCTTGGCTCGATGAATTGGCCAAATGGCGTTATGCAGAGGCGGCGTTTGATATGTTACAATTTGGCTTGCGTCTGGGTCATCACCCGCGCCAGATCATTACGACGCC
>CAIVAX010000063.1 GCA_903903935.1 uncultured Hyphomicrobiales bacterium
AATGATGAGAAGTTCTAAGCCGGCGGATGGCGACAATTCGGCAAAATCCATTATTGAACAGCAGGATCGGGAGATTTCCGAGAAATCCGGCCTGCCCCCCATGCGGATCAAATCGCTGCAGCGCTCGAAAGCCTCCAAGAAATAGAGTGCTCTCAAGCTGAACTGGCTTGGTCTTTTCGCGTCTGCGCGAGAAAAGCCAGAAAAGCGTCGCGAGCTTGGCGTCCACCCGGCCCGCGCTGGGCAAATATCTCCCGGTCTAGGAAATAGCCCGTCAGGGCAAAGCCTTGGCTCACATCCGCGTCAGTGACATCCATGATGACTGCATTGGGGCGCAAAAAGCGCGGCAGAGCCAACAGCCGGTCCGCCCAAGCCGCGCCCGCTTCGCCACTGACAGCCCGGCCGGTCTTGGGGCTGACATAGATCAGATTTTGCGTGCTGCCTGTCGCTGCACAACAACTTAAATCAAGGCCAAAGCCCAATTCGGAGAGCAAAGCCAACTCAAAGCGCACCAATAGCGCGGGGGCTATGTCGCGATCAGCGAGATGATCGAGCAGAATATTGAGCGTGTCATACAGCTCAGGATGTGGAGTGCGCTCGGCCAGCAGGCGCAAATGCGCACTGATGAGGTGTATGCCATAAAGCGCCACAGGCGCCGCCATGATCATCGCCGCTCTGGCCTTGGTCACTTCAACTTGCAGCTGACCCAGATGATCTTCCAAACGCGCCCGCCACAGGCATTGCACGCCATTGCCTTGCTGCAAGACTGATTGCAGACGCCGCGAGCGTCCGCCCTGCACAAGGCCCATATGGCGCCCATGCTCACGCGTCATCACTTCCACAATCATGGCTGTCTCGCCATGTCGCTTCAGCCCAATGATGACGCCTTCATCCTGCCAGTCCATCGGCACTCATCCCTGCGACCCGGCAGGCGGGGGAATATGCGCCAGACGCCAAGCCACAAATAAAGCCATGGATAAAAGCGTCAGCGCAAAGCCCGACACAGCTGGCCATTTGCCCGCCGACCAGAAAAAGCCGCCCATCCATCCCAATATGGCGGAGCCTGAATAATAGCAGGTGAGATAAATCGAAGAGGCCTGTGCCCGCCCGCCCGGACTGGCACGCAAGCCAATCCAGCTTGAAGCGACCGAATGCGCGCCAAAGAAACCTGCGGTAATGGCTGCAAGCCCGACAATGATGATTGGCAAGTAATCAAACCAAGTGCACACAACACCGCACATCATAATGATCAGCCCCAAGGGAAAGACTTTCCTGCGGCCATGGCGCGAGGCCAATTCACCCATCCAGGCTGAACTGAAACTGCCCAAAATATAAACGATGAAAATGCCACCCACCGCCAGTTGACTTAGGCCAAAAGGCGCCTCCATCAAACGAAAGCTGATATAATTAAACATCATCACATAGGAACCCATCATCACGAAGGATTCAAACACAAGAAGGCGCAAACCCGGATCGCGCGATTCCCGCACCAAGCCCATGATCAGCCCATTGAAGGAGGGCTTTTGCGGTTTGAAATTGCGCGAGGCGGGCAAAACAAACGCAAACAGCACTGAGGCCGCCAAACCAAAAGTGCCGATGATTTCCAAAGCCAAACGCCAAGAGCTCCAATCGCCCAGCGCTGCAACAACAAAACGCCCCAGCATGCCGCCAATGCCGCTGCCACCAATATAAAGCCCCATAGCAAGACCAATGGCATTGGTCTCCATTTCATCGGCCAGATAGGCCATTGTGACCGCCGGCAAACCGCCAAGAGCAATGCCCATCAAAGCGCGCAGAAACAAAACCTGCCACCATTCACTGGCAAAGCCGGTCAAGATCGTTGCAATAGAAGAGCCCACCAAAGCCGCAATCATAATGATGCGTCGTCCGATGACTTCAGACAAAGTTGCGTTCACCATCATCGAAGCAGCAGTAAGGAAGCTGGGCAAAGAAATCGCCAGACTGCTTTGCGAGGGTGAAATATTAAAGTCACTGGCAAAGACCGGCAGCAAGGGCTGCACACAATAGAGCAAAGAGAAGATCGAAAATCCGCCCGTCGCAACCCCTATCGCCGCACGCCAGAATTGCGGCGAATGATTTTTGATCCGAAGCGAGTCTTGAGAATGGGGCACGTCACTCTTTCGGAAATTCAAGTCCCATTTCGCGATAGCGATCAGGATCATCAATCCAGTTCTCGCGCACTTTCACGAAGAGGAAAAGATGGACCTTGGTCTCCGCCGCTTCGCAAATATCCTTGCGCGCCGCCGAACCAATGGATTTGAGCATTTGCCCGCCCTCCCCAATCACAATCTTTTTGTGACTGTCGCGCGTGACAAAAATCGTCTGCTCAATCCGCACACTGCCATCCTTCTGATCTTTCCATTGATCGGTCTCAACAGTGATCTGATAGGGCAGCTCATCATGCAGGCGCTCAAAAATTTTCTCGCGCGTGATCTCCGCCGCCAGCGAGCGCAAGGGCGCATCGGATATTTGATCTTCCGGATAGAGCCATGGCCCCTTGGGCATCAGCCCCGCCAGCTTGGCCAACAGAGAGTTAACGCCATGCCCCTTGAGTGCCGAAATCATGAAGGTTTCTGCAAAATCGAGCCGCTTGTTCAAATCCTCCGCCAGCTTAAGCAGATTGGGCGCTTCAATCGTATCAATCTTATTGAGGATCAAAATCCGCCGACGGCTGACCGAGGTGAGCTTGTCGAGAATAGCCGATGTTTCCTCATCAATGCCACGTTTGGCATCAACCAAAAGCGCAACGACATCCGCATCCCCCGCCCCGCCCCAGGCAGATGTGACCATAGCGCGATCAAGCCTGCGGCGCGGCGCAAAAATGCCGGGCGTATCGACAAAAATAATCTGCGCAGCACCTTCAATCGCAATGCCGCGCACCAGACTGCGCGTTGTTTGCACTTTGCGCGACACAATGGACACTTTGGCGCCCACCAATTGATTCAGCAAAGTAGATTTGCCCGCATTGGGCGCACCAATCAAAGCAACAAGACCACAAAAGGTTTCACTCAATGTTTTTGCCCTCAAGGCTGGTGCGCGGGCTAGCGCGCAAGGTTTCAATCACGCCTTCACGTTGCATAAAGGCCTGCGCAGCAGATTGTTCCGCAATGCGCTTGGTCGCGCCTTCCGCGGCCATTGGCGCAAAGCCCGGCACAATCACATCCACGGTAAACAATGGCGCATGAGCCGGGCCAGAGCGACCAGATTCTACATAGTGAGGCGCCGCAAGCCCGCGCGCTTGCGCCCATTCCTGCAGCGCTGTTTTAGCATCGCGCAGAGGACGCTTGGGCGTCATCATGCGCGCTGACCAGCCGCGTTTGACAAGGCCTCTGGCCGCATCAAACCCAGCATCGAGAAACACCGCACCAATGATCGCTTCACAAATATCCGCCAGAATGGTGATTTTCTTGGACCCGCCAGCCAGACTTTCGCCCGCACCAAAGCGCACCAATGGACCAACATCCCAATCTTGCGCCACCTCGGCACAGGTTTCCCGCCGCACCAGATCTGCCAGACGGCGCGAGAGCTCGCCCTCTTCTGCCTTGGGAAAGGTCGCAAACAACATGTCTGCAATGATCAGACCCAAAACACGGTCGCCCAAAAATTCGAGCCGCTGATAAGTCTCAATGCGCATCGCATTGGTTTTGACAGCACTGACATGCGTCAGGGCGCGCTTGAGCATGGAGAGATCGGCAAAGACATGACCAATCCGTTGCTCTAAGGCCGCCAGCTCCTGTGTCTGCAAAGAGCTCAACTCACCGGACCGGTTGGAACAAACGCGACCAGCGCACAGAAGTCGGCCATGCCCAGAATTGCCACGCCGCATAGCCCTCTTCAATCGAGAAGAAGATTACTTCGGCGCGGCCGACAAAGTTCTCAAACGGGACAGGCCCCACTCCGCCATCTTCCGGCGCAACGCGGGAATCGGTCGAATTGTCGCGATTATCTCCCATCATGAAATAATGACCGGGCGGCACTTCAAACACTTTTGTATTGTCGAAATAGCCGCTATCGCCATCGCGCTCCATGATCAGATGACGCACGCCACCGGGCAAGGTTTCAAAGTAAGTGGGCACTTGCATCTCGTGGCCAAAGGCATCTTTGGAGCGTGTGGGCGGCGCCTCTTGACGCTCGATCATTTGACCATTGATATATAAGCGCCCCTTGATCATCTGGATCTTATCGCCGGGCAAGCCAATCACCCGCTTGATATAATCTGTCTCGCCATCGCGCGGCAGTTTGAACACCGCCACATCACCACGCTTGGGCTCTGAGCCCCAAACACGCCCTGACATCACCGGCGGGCTAAAGGGGATCGAGAATTTCGAATAGCCATAAGAATATTTCGACACGAAGAGATAATCCCCGATCAGCAAAGTGGGGATCAACGAGCCCGAGGGAATATTGAACGGCTGGAACAAAAGCGTGCGCACAACAATGGCAATGACCAAAGCCTGAATAACGACCTTAATGGTCTCCATCAGATTGTCGTCCTGGATCGGCTTTTTAGTCTCCGGGGCGGATTTGCTGTGCAGTTCGGCAGAATCGGTCATGACTCATCTCAATAAGAGCAAGCTTAAGAAATAATGGGCAAATATGGCGAAGCTGAGAATCTATCCGAATTGCCACAGACCCAAGGCCTCTGCCTGCTATAACGAGTGCGCGGGGCAAAACCAAGCTGAAACAGCAAAAGCGCTCAAAATCAAAGGCTAATCAGCCCGAACGGCCTCTATCAGCACATGGGCTTGGGCCAAAGGATATTCATCCGTAATGGTCAGATGGATAACAGCCTGACATCCCGGCGGCGTCAGGGCTTTGAGGCGCTCGGCAGCCCCACCCGTCAAAACCATGCTGGGCTTGCCGCCGGGCAGATTCACCACACCCATATCGCGCCAATAAACCCCCTTGTTCAGACCCGTGCCCAAGGCTTTGGCACAGGCCTCTTTGGCAGCAAAGCGCTTGGCATAAGAGGCAGCGCGCTGCGCCCGCCCCTCCGACTTTTGCTGTTCAATGGCGGTGAAGCAGCGCTGAATATAGCGATCGCCAAACCGCTCCAGCGTCTCCTGAACCCGCCGGATATCGGTCATATCCGCGCCCATGCCGATGATCATGGAAGCCCCCCGCTCAGGACATCATCTGGGCACGGCCCTCATCCATCGCCGCGCGCATGTGTTGGATAGCCGAGGTCAGGCCCACAAAGATCGCCTCGCCAATCAAAAAATGGCCAATGTTCAATTCGACAATCTGCGGCAGACGGGCAATCTGGCGGGCGGTCACAAAATCAAGCCCATGCCCCGCATGACATTCAAGGCCAAGGCGCGCCGCATGTTCAGCAGCTCTGCGCAAGCGTTCAAATTCCTGATCAGCCAGAGTCTGATCACCACTCGCAACTGCATGGCACCAAGAGCCCGTGTGCAATTCCACCACAGGGGCTTTGAGCGCCAAAGCTGCATCCAGCGCCTCAAGCGAGGGCTCGACAAACAAAGACACGCGAATGCCGGCGCGCCGCAAGCCATCAGTGAAGGGGGCGAGATAAGAAAAGCCGCCGATCACATCAAGCCCGCCCTCTGTGGTGCGCTCGGTGCGCTTTTCCGGCACAAGGCAGGCCGCATGCGGGCGCACCTGCAAGGCCATATCCAGCATCTGCGCCGTTGATGCCATTTCAAAATTGAGCGGCTTGGTGATCACCTCTTTGAGGCGCACAATATCCGCATCTACAATATGCCGACGATCTTCGCGCAAATGCGCGGTAATGCCATCTGCACCCGCAGCAATGGCCATTTGCGCCGCGCGCACGGGATCAGGCACACCGCCGCCGCGCGCATTGCGCACGGTTGCAACGTGGTCAATATTCACTCCCAAACGCAGATGTGCGGCACTCATATCTATGCTCCTTCAGGGCGACAGGCTCCGGCTGCCAGGCTTGATGGCTGGCAAAGCCGCTAATTCGGGCGGCAGATTGTCCGGCGCATAATCGGGAATATCGAGCGTCGCTAACGCCACACGCGGCACTCCAATATCGGCCCGACCATTGGAGCGATCAATCAAACAAGCTGCCCCGACAATGTCACCGGGATAGGGACGAATGGCCTCCAGCGTTTCGCGATAAGACAGGCCCGTAGTCAAAATATCATCGACGACCAAAACGCGCGCCCCTTTGGGAATATCAAAGCCGCGCCGCAACACAAATTTGCCCGCCTCGCGCTCGACAAAGATCGATTTTGCTTTGAGATGACGCGCTGTTTCATAGCCAGGCACAATGCCACCCACCGCCGGGGAGACAACAATATCAATCTTGCCAAAAGTCGCCTCAACCTTTTGCGCCAAAGCGCGGCACAGCCGCTCTGTGCGATCGGGATACATGAAGACAAACATCTTCTGCAGAAAGATCGAACTCCGGCGCCCGGAAGTGAGAATGAAATGTCCGTTCAGCAGAGCCCCTGCCCCGCGAAATTCGTCCAGAACCTCTTCTTGTGTCATCCCGCACTCCTCAACCCAACTATTCCGCAGCATCCGAAATCAGGCCTGAACCCAGCTGCGTCTCCAGCAAATGGCGATAGACGCCGCCCGGTCGGCGCGCAAGCTCCTCATGCGTGCCATCCTCAACAATACGCCCATGGTCAAACACCAAAATGCGATCAAGCTGCTGGATCGTCGACAGACGATGGGCAATGACCAAAGTGGTGCGCGCCGTGGTGAGCGTTTCCATCGCCTCGCGAATATAACGCTCAGACAAGGAATCGAGACTCGATGTTGCCTCATCAAGGATCAGCACGGGCGTATCAGCCAGAATAGCGCGGGCAATCGCCACGCGCTGGCGCT
>CAIVAX010000064.1 GCA_903903935.1 uncultured Hyphomicrobiales bacterium
TGCGCCAGCGCGCCGCGCGCCTGCACAAGGCGCTCCCAAACATTGAACAAGAGCTTATGGTTCTTGCGTGTTTCAATCGCCCCGCAAATCACAAAATAGGGCCGCGCTGCAAGAGCTGGATCTAAAGTCTGCGCATTCGTAAAGGCCTCGTTCATCGGCAAACCCAGCGCATGGATAGGCATTTCGCGCACATTGCGTTTGCGTAATTCAGCTAATGTCGACTGCTTGGTCGCTTCGCTTGGCACAATCAACGCATCCGCATGAGTGATGACAGCCTCCATCACGGACTGATGCGCGCGCACTGTTGAGGGCGCCACAAGATGCGGCACTTCGAGCGGGATGATGTCATGCAGCAAAAAGACTTTGCGCACATCAGGCCTGGCTTTGAACCAGTTTAAGAACAGGGGCACGCTCAGGCCATAATGGCCGATATTGAGATAGATCGAATCTTGCGGCACGTTGCGGACCGCTTGCCCCAATGTCCAAGGCCCCGCCATCATCAGATCGAGAAAAGCGATCACCTCGCGGCTCGTAGTGAGCACAGGATGCGGCTGGGCATGATGCAAAGCGCGCAAAGAAGATCCAGCTAAAAAGGCTTTAATATCGGTGTAGACTGGATCGCCATCGCGATCTTGCGTCTCAAGCCAGAGCTGATCGGTTTTTGCGATACCAAACGAGAGTTTATGGCGATCAAAGCACCGCATGCCCCAAGGTGTCGGCGCAAGACCGAGAAAAGGGGCTGGCCAATCACTGTGCAAATATTTTGCATAGCCAAGATCAACCCGATCTATTCCGCGCGGCGTCGAACTGAAGGGCGCCAGCATCAGGCGCAGCATGTCATAGATGATGGGCCTACTCATGACACAATCTGACTCATAACTTGTACTGACTCATCAATTGGGCCATCACAATGCAGCGCTTGCACGCATCAAACTTAGCGTTTTAGCAGTCGGCTGGCGGTGCCAACTGCAATGCCCGAGGATTCGAGGGCAGATAATTCTTCCTGCACTGTGGCAACTGCCAATTCAATATCCTGCGCCGAATGGCTGGCCGAGAGAAAGAACCGCAGACGCGCTGATTTTTCCGGCACGCCAGGGGGAATGATAGGAAAGGCATTGATGCCGCGTTTAAGCAGGCGGTCAGCCAAGATCACTGTGCGCAGCGTATCGCCAACAATGATGGGTGCAACGGCACAACCCCAGCTGGAGCCAACATCCAACCCAGCTGAGCGCGCCTGAGTGAGAAAGAGCTGGCCATTGGCTTGCAATCGGCTCACGCGCTCGGGTTCTCTTTGCATGATCTTGAGAGCTGTGAGGGCGGCAATTGTGGCAGGGCCCGGCATGCCCACGCTATAGACAAGGCCATTGGCCGCAAATTTGAGATAATCAACCAATATGTGCGAGCCCGCCACATAGCCGCCGCAACTCACCAGAGTCTTGGATAAAGTACCAAGCCAGAGATCCACACGTTTGGGATCGACATTTTGCATTTCAAAAATGCCGCGCCCCGTCTTGCCTAAAACCCCAATGGAATGGGCCTCATCTACCATCAGCCAAGCGCCCCAGCGCTCTTTAATGTCCACCAAACGGGCCAGATCCGGCCCATCGCCATCCATCGAATAGAGGCCCTCTGTGACGATGAGCACACGCTCAAAGGAATCGCGCGAGGATTCGAGAA
>CAIVAX010000065.1 GCA_903903935.1 uncultured Hyphomicrobiales bacterium
GCCATCGCCGCCGCCATTGCGGCTTGGATGACCAATCGCGGCAAGAAAGAGCATGAAATTGCTTTCCGTCCCACACGCGTGTTGATGCAAGATTTTACGGGTGTTCCGGCCGTTGTTGATTTGGCGGCGATGCGCGATGCCATGTCAAAGCTTGGTGGTGATCCCAAAAAGATCAATCCGCTTGTGCCGGTTGATCTGGTCATCGATCATTCGGTGATCGTCGATGAGTTTGGCAATTCCAAAGCCTTCAAAAAGAATGTCGATCTAGAATATCAGCGCAATACCGAGCGCTATACTTTCTTGAAATGGGGTCAGGGCGCATTCGACAATTTCCGCGTTGTGCCCCCTGGCACAGGCATTTGTCATCAGGTCAATCTTGAATATCTCGCGCAAACTGTCTGGACCCGGAAAGAAAAGCATACGGTTGGTCGCAAGACGGAAACTGTCGAAGTGGCCTATCCTGATTCTCTGGTTGGCACTGATTCGCACACCACAATGGTCAATGGTCTGGCGGTTCTGGGCTGGGGTGTTGGCGGCATTGAGGCGGAAGCCTGCATGCTTGGCCAGCCTCTCTCCATGTTGCTGCCCGAAGTGATTGGCTTTCGCCTCTCCGGCAAATTGAAAGAAGGCGTCACCGCCACCGATCTTGTGCTGACGGTCACGCAAATGCTGCGCAAAAAAGGCGTGGTCGGCAAATTCGTTGAATTCTTTGGCTCGGGTCTGGAAGCGCTCACGCTGGCTGATCGCGCCACCATCGGCAATATGGCTCCTGAATATGGCGCCACTTGCGGCTTCTTCCCGGTTGATGCCACCACTTTGGATTATCTTAAGACCTCCAATCGCACCACGGCGCGTCTGGCTTTGGTCGAGAAATATGCCAAGGCACAAGGCATGTTCCGCACCCGCACATCGCCCGATCCGGTCTTCACCGATACGCTGGAGCTCGATCTGGCTTCTGTTGTCCCCTCTATGGCGGGCCCCAAGCGCCCTGAAGGCCGTGTGCCGCTGGAGCAAGTGGCCTCAGGCTTTGCAACAGCTTTGGCGGGCGAATATAAAAAGCCCAATGAAGATCACAAGCGCGTTGCCGTGCAGGGCAAATCATTTGATCTGGGCCATGGCGATGTCGCTATTGCCGCCATCACATCCTGCACCAATACATCCAATCCCGGCGTGTTGATTGCCGCTGGCCTATTGGCCCGCAATGCGGTTGAAAAGGGCCTCACCTCCAAGCCCTGGGTGAAGACCTCGCTGGCCCCCGGCTCACAAGTAGTCGGCGAATATCTGGCGCAATCTGGTCTGCAAAAATATCTCGATAGGATCGGCTTTAATCTGATCGGCTATGGCTGCACCACTTGCATTGGTAATTCTGGCCCGCTGGCAGAAGAGATTTCTAAATCGATCAATGAAAATAGCTTGATTGCGGCCGCTGTTCTCTCGGGCAATCGCAATTTCGAAGGCCGTGTGAGCCCTGATGTGCAGGCCAATTATCTTGCCTCACCCCCGCTCGTTGTGGCCTATGCTTTGGCAGGCTCGGTGACACTTGATCTGAGCACAGATCCCATCGGTAAGGATAAGAAGGGCAATCCGGTTTATCTGCGCGATATCTGGCCGACCTCCAAAGAGATCGACGCTTTCATTCGCAAATTCGTCACCAAAAAGATCTTCAAAGAACGCTATGCTGATGTGTTCAAGGGTGACACCAATTGGCGCAAGGTGCGCGCGCCAGGTGGCGAGACTTATAAATGGGATATGGGCTCCACTTATGTGCAGAACCCGCCCTATTTCGAGGGCATGACCATGACACCCCCGCCGATCAAAGAGATTGAGAAAGCGCGGATCCTGGCTATTTTCGGCGATAAGATCACCACCGATCACATTTCGCCCGCTGGCTCGATCAAGGCAAGCTCACCGGCTGGCAAATGGTTGTCCGAGCGCCAAGTGCGTCAGGAAGACTTCAACCAATATGGCGCGCGGCGCGGCAATCATGAAGTGATGATGCGCGGCACCTTTGCCAATATTCGTATCAAAAATCACATGCTCAAGGGCGCTGATGGCAATGTGCCAGAAGGCGGCAATACGGTGCATTATCCCACCAATGAGCGCCTATCGATTTACGATGCCTCGATGAAATATCAAAAGGCCGGCGTGCCTTTGGTGATCTTTGCGGGCGAAGAATATGGCAATGGTTCCTCGCGCGATTGGGCTGCTAAGGGCACACGTTTGCTGGGTGTGCGCGCGGTGGTGGCGCAGAGCTTTGAGCGTATTCACCGCTCCAATCTGGTTGGCATGGGCGTGCTGCCCTTGAGCTTCAAGCCTGGCACATCTTGGTCATCGCTCAATCTGCAGGGGGATGAAGAAATCACCATTCTGGGTCTGGGTGACAGCCTCCAGCCGCGCCAAGAAATGACCATGGATATTCGTTATGCCAATGGTCAGAGCAAGAGCGTGAAACTCAATTGTTTGATCGCCACGCAAGACGAGCTTGGATATTTCAAGCACGGCGGCATTCTGCAATATGTGATCCGCTCCCTCGCTTCATGATCTGAGAGTCTCAAACAAGAGCAACACACGCCAAGGATAGAAAAGGCAGATCTCATGAGCAAGAGCCCTTCTTTTTTGCGCCTTGCCGGGATGGTCTGCCTCAGTCTTTCGTTGGGTCTGACCTTAGCGGCCTGTTCCCCCAGTGTGGAGGAGCAGGCCAAGAAAGTGTTCGCTGAAGCGCAGCAATTTTATGATCGCGCTCAATCGCAATCTGGCGAAGAGCGCCTGACCTCGCTGCAAGCGGCGCAAGATCGTCTGCAACAGATTGTCGCGAAATTTCCCGCCTCAACTTTGGCCAGCCAATTGGCGCAGGGGCAGACCATTGGCAAATTATCACTTCCAAGTCTCAGTGATGCCATTGCCACCGAGGCTTGGCCATCTTGCCAAGATAATCCACGGCGTGCCTGTTTGTTGGGGCGGGCTCAGCAATTGGCCCGCACAGCCGATCTCAATGCTTATAAGGATGATGCCTTTACGCGTAGCCTTGCGCTCAGCGGCCTTGCCCGTCTGCAAGTCCTCTCAGGCCAATCCCCTGAGGCAAGCAAATCCATCGATCTCGCCCTTAAAGCTGCGCAAGATCTGAGCGCCGCAGCTTCACCTGATCAGGCCTTGCTGACCTTACAGGCGCTGACCGGCTCTTTGACCTTATTAGGTCAGGTCGATCAGGCTTGGGATTTGCAGACCTCACTCGCAGCGCTCGTTGCCAAGGCCGGGCCCGGCTATTGGACCAATGCCGATCTGGCCCGTCGCATCGTTGATGAACTGGTCCGCTCAGGCAAAACCAAGGACGCCGCTGCTTTCATCGCGCAAAAGGGCGCTGCCGCCGAAGCCGAGCTTTTGCCGCGTCTGGCCAATGGCCAGATGGATGATGGCCAAATCCCCGATGCTAAGCGCACCATTCTCAAAGCCGCTGGCTTTGCCAGAGAACAGGCTTTGCGGGTCGAGACTGTGATGGAGCTGGCCATTGCGGAATATCGCTCCGGCCTCACCACAGACGCCAACACATTGATTCAAAAAACTATCGAGGGCAAGCAGGCCAATGCGCCCGCATTGATCCAAGCCCTTGATCTGATTGCCATTGCCAAAGCTCAGGCCCGCACAGCGCGCAATTCTGCTGCCGAGGCCAATCTCAATGAGGCGCTCGCCAAGGCGCAAACCCTGCCAAAGCCGGTGCAAAACGCCCTCGCTGGCCCCATTGCTGAGGGTCTGTCGCAGGCCGGCCGCTTTCAAGAGGCGGTCAATCTGACCAAAGACCAATCCAATCCGCTCGCACAGGCTCTGGTGCTGATGGCAATTTCGCAAATGGCGCCCAAATAGGTCTTCGGTTCAATCTGTTTTGATATTCATTGACTCTGCCTGCCGCTCTCCTGTAAAGATCGCGGGCTTCGAGGCGGCGCAGGCCGCCCTTTCGTTTGTGTGTTCTGATTTCAGCTTGTCTGAGGCAGGCGCTCAAGGGAATGAAGCACTGGTTTAATCTGCTAAAAAGCCGTTCGTCAGTTCGCAAGATCTGGGAGAGACGGGGTTGAACACGGAGAAAACGATGTTCGCAGTCATTAAAACCGGTGGCAAACAATATAAAGTGGCCGCCGAGGATACGATTACAATTATGCATCTTGCCGGTGAGGCAGGTGCATCCATTACCTTCAACGATGTGTTGATGGTTGTTGAGGCTGACAAGACCAAAGTGGGTGCTCCCCTCGTGGCTGGCGCGTCCGTGACAGGACAGATCGTTGGTCAGGAACGTGGCCCCAAGGTCATAGCTTTCAAAAAGCGTCGCCGTAAAAATTCCAAGCGCAAGCGTGGGCATCGTCAGGATCTGACCGTCGTCAAGATCACGGGCATTGCCGCTGGCGCTTAATTGATCTGACCTCGGTTAATTCGGGTTCACATCCTCACAAATTGAGATATACTGATCTCAATAGGTTCATTTGCGGTTGAGCTTTGGCGCGACCGATTAGTTTGGAGCAAGATTATGGCTCACAAAAAGGCAGGCGGTTCATCCCGCAACGGACGCGACTCTGACGGCCGTCGTCTTGGTGTCAAAAAGTTTGGTGGCGAAGCTGTGCGCAGCGGCAACATCATTATTCGTCAACGTGGCACGAAATGGCATCCCGGCGCCAATGTCGGCATTGGCGTAGATCATACGCTGTTTGCCCTCGTAGATGGCACGGTGCTTTTTAAAGCCCGCAACGTAACTAAAGGCCGAGCTAGTGTATCGGTCGTACCGGCCAAACAACAGGCCGCAGAATAACGGTGTAGGAGCTAAGGGTCCTCCACCGGCTTCCAAAAGCCCCCGGTGGACGGTCCCTCCCAAGACCACTCAGCTCAGCCAAAAAGTTTAGGCCAGCCGAGACAGTCCAGCCTCAAAAGGTCCGGGGGAAATGGAAGTTCCATTTCCCTTTTATTTTTTGTTTCATGGACTGGAGAGCGGGATGTTCCCGGATATTTTTTCTGATGATGTGTTGCGCATCGAAACCCCACGTTTGTGGCTGCGCTGGCCGCGTGCCACGGATGCCAAGGCGATAGCCGAGCTGGCGACAGATCCTGATCTCGCCCGGCTGACGGCTAGAGTGCCGCATCCCTTCCAACCTGGCGCTGCGGCGGAATTCATTCTCACCTCGCGGTCAGATAATTCAAAAGCCAATTCTCTCACTCTGGTGCTTGCGCCCAAGCGTCCGGGGGCAGATCCGATCGGCTGCATCAGCCTGCGCCCGCGTGAGGAAGGCAAGCTCTCGCTGGGCTTCTGGCTGGGCAAGCCCTATTGGGGCCGTGGGCTCATGACTGAGGCGGTGCGCGAGCTCATTGATCTGAGCTTTCGCATGACCGATGTGCAGGATCTCCAGACCTATGCCCTGTTTGGCAATCAATCCGCGCAGCGCGTCTTGGAGAAATGCGGCTTTCAGGCCTGTGGCCAAGGCATTGCCACGCGCCCGGCGCGCTCTGATCCTGCCGAGGTTCAAACCTTTAGAATGACCCGTGAGGCTTGGTTGAGCCGCGGCTTTGTGCGCCCCTATCTCCCCTTGGCGCAGATGCAGGATCAATCTCAAGACCGGAGTTTGAAGATCTAGGCCCGCACCATGTGTTTGGCGCAAGAGAGAGCCGGGCCAGCCCGGCTCTTTGCTATTTGGCAGATGTGTTCAAAAAGTCTTTCAGATTTGGTCAGATTTGCTCTAGGACATTGATATGAAATTCCTTGATCAGGCAAAAATCTATATTCGCTCCGGCGATGGGGGAGGCGGCAGCGTCTCCTTCCGGCGCGAGAAATTCATCGAATTCGGTGGCCCCGATGGCGGCGATGGCGGACGCGGCGGCGATGTTGTGGCGGAATGTGTTGATGGGTTGAACACGCTCATTGATTATCGCTATCAGCAACATTTCAAAGCACAGACCGGCGTGCATGGCATGGGCCGCAATCGCGCTGGCGGGCGCGGCAGTGATGTCGTGCTCAAAGTGCCAGTGGGCACACAAATCTTTGATGAAGATAATGAGACTTTGATTACTGATCTCACCGAAGTGGGTCAGCGCTATGTCATTGCCAAAGGGGGCAATGGCGGCTTTGGCAATGCGCATTTCACCACATCACCCAATCGCTCCCCGCGCCGCGCCAATCCCGGCCAGACGGGCATTGAACGCACCATCTGGCTGCGCCTCAAGCTGATTGCAGATGCCGGTCTTGTTGGCCTGCCCAATGCAGGCAAGTCCACCTTTCTGGCGAGCGTTTCTGCGGCACGTCCCAAAATTGCTGATTATCCTTTCACCACTCTGCATCCCGGTCTGGGTGTGGTGAAGGTTGATGAGCGCGAATTTGTGCTGGCTGATATTCCAGGCCTCATTGAAGGCGCGCATGAAGGCCTTGGCCTTGGCGATCGCTTCCTTGGCCATGTCGAGCGCTGCCGTGTCTTGCTGCATTTGGTTGAAGCCACCAGCGACAATGCTGGGGCCAGTTATAAGATCGTGCGCGGCGAATTGGCTGCCTATGGCCATGGCCTAGAAGACAAGCCAGAGATTGTCGCTCTGTCCAAAACAGATGCGGTCGATGATGAGACCATAAAGCAGCAAATGGAGCGCTTGAAGCGCGCCATCCGCAGCTATGGTCCTGCCCGTGCGGAGGGCGAGCGGATCAGGCCACCCCTCTTGCTGTCATCAGCAACACATACAGGCGTGCAGGAGGCTTTGCGCGCGCTCATGACCGAGATTTCCGTGCATCGCAAGGCCGACGAAGATCTCAAACCTGCCGGACCCTGGCGCCCTTGAGCGCCAGTGAGGGCAATCGCGGCTGGCTTGTATGTGATCCAGAAGTCTTGTGATCCAGAAGTCTTGCGGTTGATCTCAAGAGCTGGCTTGGGTTAAGTGATCACAAGATTGGCAGGCCCAAAGCCTGCCATCATTCATCTCTTTTGCATGGCCCGCGCGTGACTCAGCTTCCCGTCCTTTCCGATTTCAAGCGCATTGTCGTCAAGGTCGGCTCCTCGCTGCTGGTTGATCAAAAGGCGAGTGTGCTCAATCGCGATTGGCTCAAAGCGCTCTGCGATGATTTGGCACGTCTGCATCAGCGCGGTGCTGATGTGCTGGTTGTGTCATCTGGCTCGATTGCCCTTGGCCGCACAGTTTTGAAATTGCCTGCCGGTGTTTTGCGTCTGGAAGATAGCCAGGCCGCAGCTGCTGTGGGCCAGATTGCGCTGGCCCGCATTTGGGCAGAAATGCTCAGCGAGCATCAAATCATTGCGGGGCAAATTCTCGTCACCTTCACCGATACGGAAGAGCGCCGCCGCTATCTCAATGCCAGAGAGACGATTGCCCGCTTATTGGACATGCGCGCTATCCCCGTCATCAATGAAAATGATACGGTCGCAACCAGCGAAATCCGCTTTGGCGATAATGATCGTCTGGCCGCGCGTGTGGCAACCATGGTCAGCGCGGATCTGCTCATCCTGCTGTCCGACATTGATGGGCTCTACACCGCCCCGCCGCACCTAGATCCCAAAGCCGAATTGCTGCCGGTCATTCAGCGCATCACGCCGCAGATTGAGGCCATGGCTGGTGGCGCGGCATCTGAATATTCACGCGGCGGCATGTTTACCAAAATTGAAGCGGCGAAGATTGCGACAACCGGCGGCGCGCATATGATCATTGCCGATGGCCGCATTCTCAATCCCATTGAGATGATTGAAAAGGGCAAACCCTGCAGCTGGTTTCTCTCGCCCTCCACGCCCATTACCGCGCGCAAGAAATGGATTGCCGGATCGCTGGAGCCGCGCGGCTATGTGCAGATTGATGATGGTGCGGTCAAAGCCCTTTCGCAAGGCAAGAGTCTTTTGCCGGCAGGCATCACGCATATCGAGGGTGTCTTCGCGCGTGGCGATTGCGTGCTCATTCGTGATCTGCGCGGCGCCGAACTTGGTCGCGGATTGATCGGCTATGATGTTGATCAAGCCAGCCTAATCATCGGGCGCAATTCGCGCGACATTGAGTCTGTTCTTGGCGTGCCCGGTCGCGCGGAAATGATTCACCGCGACGACATGGCTCTGGTGGGTGATTAATCACCTCGGCCTGCGCAAAACTTCAGCTCACAGAATTCCGTGATTATCGATGGGTTGGCCCATGGCCTCTTCTTGCGCTTTGCGCACCCATTCAGGTTGACCTGCCATCATGGTGAATTTGGTTTCCACACCATTATCGGGCAATGTGGAATGACCTGCCACAGGCAGAGAGACACATTTGTTTTTGCTTTCATCAA
>CAIVAX010000066.1 GCA_903903935.1 uncultured Hyphomicrobiales bacterium
TCAAGCGCAAGCCATCCGAGATTTTCGAGGAGCATGTCTATGGCACGTTCTTGGAAGATTATGTCGGCACGCGTTTCTTCCCGTGGTGGGGCGAGAAGAATTGCATGTGGTCGAACGATTATCCACATTTCAACATGACTTTTCCGCATTCACGTCAGGTCGTCGAATATCACCTGAAGGGTCTGTCGGATGAGCGGCGCAAGCGTTTGACGCGCGACAACGCCGTTAAGCTTTTTAATCTTGACCTGTAGCAACAAGATCAGTGGCTTTTGACCCTGTGCCAGTGTTGAGCGAAAGGGAATACGCTCATGCGAAAACTGAACATGTGGATGGCATGTCTGGGATTGATGGCTGGTTCAGCACAAGCTGCTGAACCAACAGAAGTGGAGTTTTTTGCCGGCAAGTCGATCACAATTTTGATCGGCTATGCTCCGGGCGGAACTTATGACGCAACAGCCCGTTTGCTGGCGCGTCACATGGGGCACCAGATTCCAGGTGCTCCGACCATGTTGCCACAGAACCTGCCGGGCTCTGGCGGCATCAAAACTATTCTCAATCTCTATTCCGTTGCGCCACGCGATGGCACGACCTTGGGCATGCTCTCGCGCAGCTATCCGCTTGAGCCAGCCTTCAATCCTCAATCGGCACGCTATGATCCGCGCCTGTTCATCCCGATTGGCAGCACATCGAAAGAAGTGTCAGTGGGCGTGGTCTGGCATACCAAGCAGATCAAATCTGTTGCTGATCTCTACACACGCGAGATTACAACAGGTGCAACAGGTGCCACGGATGATACCGGTCGTTTTCCGACACTCTTCACCAATCTCACGGGTGCCAAGGTGAAAGTGATCACCGGCTATCCGGGCGGCAATGATGTCACCATGGCGATGGAGAAGGGTGAAGTTGATGCGCGGTTTGGCTGGTCTTGGGGCTCGCTGAAGAGCCGTTCGAGGTCTTGGATCGATGAGAAAAAGGTCAATATCATCGTGCAGATGGGGCTCGAAAAGGCTGTCGACCTCCCTGATGTGCCGCTCATTATGGATTTTGCCAAGAATGAAACAGATCGCAAGGCATTGGAATTTCTCTTCACGCCGCAGGTGACGGCTTGGCCCTTGGTGGCACCGCCCAATGTGCCTGAAGCGCGCATCAAGACCTTGCGTGCTGCCTTTATGAAAACCATGCAGGATCCCGCTTTCCTCGCCGAAGCGCAGAAGCTCAGCATCGAGGTTGATCCGGTGACGGGCGAAAAAATGCAAGAACTTGTGGCGCGCATTTCGAGCTTTGATCGCCCGGTGATCGAACGCGCTTTGGAACTGACGGTCATGAAATAATCGCCCAACATATGAGGTGAGCGTAATGCAACAAGTCATGGATATGCGGGTCGTTCCAATGCCTGCGGGCTGCGGTGCCTTTATCGAGGGCGTCGATCTGTCACGAGAAATGAGTGCCGAGGAATTTGCCTTTGTGAAAAAGGCTTGGGACGACAATCTTGTTCTTGTTTTCCGGGGACAGAATATTTCCCAAGAGGCGCAATTGCGCTTCGCTGA
>CAIVAX010000067.1 GCA_903903935.1 uncultured Hyphomicrobiales bacterium
CTCAGTCATCCTCTTCAATGAGCAGGCGTATCGGAGGGAGCAGCAGGGGCGGCATCTACAGGCCCTGCGCCCGATCCTCCACCGATCAGCACTGCGCGCATCTCGCTTTCCGCAATCCAGAAATTGCGCTTGGCTTCGATAAATTGCAGCTGAGCGAGAATATTCATTCGAAGATCGGCGATAAAGGCGCTCAAATCTTTCAGCATGCCATTATAATGCAGCAAGGATTCTTGCTGAATCTGATCGCGTAATGGCAAAATAATTGTCTCCATATGCCGTGCGATTTCCCATGTACCCCTATAGGCGGCATGTGCCTCACGAGTCTGCGAGCGAATAGTAATTACTTTATCAGCCAGCATATTGGCCGATCGCTGATAGAGAGACTCGGCCTCTAGTTTTTTGGCGGCACCCAAGTCAAACAGAGGAAGTTCAACCTCAAGCCCCAATGTGCGCATGGAAGTCTGATCGCCTGATTGCGTGCTGGTCTGTTTGGTGCGCCCAATCAAATCCGCATCGGATATCAACTGAGTAGCTTGGGACAGCCCAAGCGAGAGCGCCAGAGAGTCCAGATTATGGCGATCGGCAATCAACTCAACGCGGCGTGTTAAGGCTTGTGCCTCGAGATCATTACTAGCTTTCAAACGCGCAGGCAGGTTTGGCAGCTTACTGGGAAGACTATAATTCACCTGAGGGCCCCACAGACCCAATAAGCGTGTGAGCTTTTCGCGCTCGAGTGTTTGATTAAGCCGCGCGAGGGCCAGCTGACGATCCATCTCTGCGGCTTGGGCATAATCGCGGGTTTGATCAAGCTTATTAAGAGCGCCTGTTGCACCTAGCTTACGCGCCAAATCGGCCTGCGCATCTGTGATTTTCTTGGCTTGCTCGAGAACGTGAATTTGCTCTTGAGCAGCCACTGCGCGCAAATATTGCCGCTTTATATCAACACTCAGGCGCAAGATGGCTTCTGATGTGCGCATTTGCGCGGCTTTGAATTTTTCTTGCGCTATAGCTGACCGGGTCGGCAAGGTGACCAGAGAAAATACGCCAACAATCAGCTCCCGCTCAATCTCGAGTTCGCCTGACCCTTGGCTCTTGGCGATAGCAAAGCGTGGATTGTTAGGAATGGAGCCCCGTATGACATCCGCCCTAGCTAGGCCAAGCTCATTATAAGAGGCCTGCACAGCGCGATTATTCAGAAGGGCCACTTGAACTGCAGTTGTTTGTGTCAAAGGCGCGCGCAACAGTCTCTTCGTTTTTTGTTGCGCCAGAGCTGCATCTTCATCATTGCTAATTTGAACAGGCTGCGCCCCAATTTCTGGAGCTGTGAGTTCAACAACAGATTGAAAGCCAGTGTCGCTCAAACATCCGCCCAACCCCATCGTGAGGAGGAGGAGAGTAGCCAAAGAAAATTTACGGGATAGGCCACTCATTGCCCTGCCCCCTTGGGTGTAACCTTGCGATTGAGATCGCCCCAATCACCCGGCTCCACCTCTGGCCAGCTCTTCGCATCACTGATCAAGGATCGGCCCCCAACAGAGCCGGCCTGAACCGGATGTGTGGGTGCCATCAAATAGGCTGGTGGGCTCACTGCAC
>CAIVAX010000068.1 GCA_903903935.1 uncultured Hyphomicrobiales bacterium
AGGCCATGTTCAAGCGTCCTGATCAGGAACAGGCTGAGCCCTCGCTGGATTTGGATGCTCGCTTGACCATGTCGGCGCAGGAGATTTTGCAAAAGAAAGATTTTGCGCAAATGAGCGCGGATGAAATAGCTCTGGCGCAGAGGGAAATCTCGCACTTGCGGCTGAGTGACGATCTGCGAGCGCTGCGGCGCTATATTGCCGATGCGCGCGGTGACAAGATTGATCCGCGCCGCTCCTTTCGGCTCTCGCTGCGCGGCGGAGGCGCGGGGATTGAATTGGCGTTTCGCTCGCGGGTGGAAAAGCACCCGCCCTTAGTGGCCATTTGTGATATTTCCGGATCCATGTCCGATTATAGCCGGATCTTTTTGCATTTCTTGCATACGCTCACGGCGCAGCGGCGGCATGTGCATACATTTTTGTTTGGCACCCGATTGAGCAATGTCAGCCGCGCCTTGCGCCATAAGGATGTGGATGAGGCGCTGGCGCAATGCTCCAGCACGGTTGAGGATTGGTCGGGAGGCACACGCATTGCCTCGTCTTTGCATGTCTTCAATCAAAAATGGTCGCGCAGAGTGTTGGGGCAGGGCGCTGTGGTCATTCTCTTTACTGATGGGTTGGAGCGCGATCTGTCGGGTGATTTGCAGCATGAAATGGAGCGGCTCAAAAAATCCTGCCGTCGGCTGATCTGGCTCAATCCACTTTTGCGCTATGATCGCTTTGAGGCCAAGGCGCAGGGCATTCGGGCCATGTTGCCCTATGTGCATGAATTTCGTCCCGTGCATAATCTGGCCTCAATGGCGCAGCTGTGTGAGGCTTTGTCTGGTCAACAGGGCGCGCGGGAGGTGGATCCGCGCGTCTTCTTGCGCCGCGTTGCGTAAGGGGGCTGTGATGAGACGCCTCGCACTAGTGGTTGTGTTGCTGGCTTTGTCTGGATGCAGTTTGTTTGCCAAGCCGCCGGATCAAAAGGCGATTTATAATGCCTTGCAGAACGCGCCCGAGGGGCCGTTTAATATTGAAGCCATTGAATGCCAATCTCAGGCTGAAGGGGGCTATGCCTGTTCCTTTGATGCAACCATTGTGGCTGGATCGCTGCCGGGCTTTGTTGGGGATCGCCGGCCTGATTTTAAAAGGGTGCGCATGAGCGCCAGCTTTGCTCCACAGGGGCCGGGTTGGCGCGCCAGCTCCCTTGTGCAATTGGCCGAGACCGCCAAAACGCCTTGAAGCGTGCTGGCAGCTCTGTCATTTTTGCTGCAAAGTCTTATATAGAGATGAAGATGGAGGGTCGCATGCTGGCATCAGATGATGATATTTTGGCGCAGGCGGAAAGCTGGCGGCAGGCTGGTCGCGGTGTTGCTATTGCCACTGTGATCGAGACATGGGGCTCGGCGCCGCGTCCGGTTGGCAGCCATTTGGTGATTGACGATCAGGGCAATTTTCTGGGCTCGGTATCTGGCGGCTGTGTCGAGGGTGATGTGGTCACTCAGGCCCTCGATGTGATCGGATCGGGCGCGCCCGAGACTTTGGAATTTGGTGTTGCCGATGAGACGGCTTGGCGGGCGGGCCTGTCTTGTGGCGGTCGCATTCGCATCTATGTTGAAAA
>CAIVAX010000069.1 GCA_903903935.1 uncultured Hyphomicrobiales bacterium
ATCTATGCTCAGATCATTGATGATGAGAAGGGCGCAACGATAGTTGCGGCCAGCTCATTGGAAAAGGATCAACGCACATCCCTTAAGACGGGTGCCAATGTTGAGGCAGCCAAGCTCATCGGCAAGCTGATTGCTGAGCGCGCTGTCAAGGCGGGCGTCAAGGATGTCGTGTTTGATCGCGGCGGCTATATGTATCATGGGCGCGTCAAGGCTTTGGCCGAAGGCGCCCGCGAAGGTGGTTTGAACTTCTAATTGATTTGCGCCTGATCGACGGTGTCGATTGGGCCATTTCCCAGCGAGCGGCCTAGCCGCGCAAGTGACGGAAGATAAAAATGGCACGTGAAAATGAAGGTGGCGGTCGCGGTCGTGAACGTGATCGCGAAGAGCGTGACAGCGAATTTGTGGATCGTCTGGTCCACATCAATCGTGTCGCCAAAGTTGTGAAGGGCGGCCGTCGTTTCGGCTTTGCTGCTCTCGTGGTTGTGGGTGATCAGAAAGGCCGCGTTGGCTTTGGTCACGGCAAGGCCCGTGAAGTTCCTGAAGCTATTCGTAAGGCGACTGATGCGGCCAAGCGCGCTTTGATCCGCGTGCCGTTGCGTGAAGGCCGCACACTCCATCACGATGTGCAGGGCCGCCATGGCGCTGGCCGCGTTGTGTTGCGTGCAGCTCCCGCTGGTACTGGCATTATCGCGGGTGGCCCAATGCGCGCTGTGTTCGAAACACTCGGCATGCATGATGTTGTGGCCAAGTCGCAGGGCTCTTCCAATCCCTACAACATGGTTCGCGCGACCTTTGATGCTCTCAAGCAGGAAGATTCGCCCCGTACTGTTGCGGCTCGCCGTAACATTAAGGTTTCCACCCTGCAGTCGCGCCGTCAGGGCGTTGACGCTGATGCAGTTGATGCCTGAGCGGAGGATCGATCATGACTGTTAAGAAGAAAGTCACGCTCGTTCAGACGGGCAGCGCTATTGGTCGTCCCGCTTCGCAGCGGCAGACTCTTGTGGGTCTCGGCCTCAATCGTATTGGTCGCCAGTCTTCGCTTGAAGACACGCCGGCTGTTCGCGGAATGATCGCCAAAGTGGCGCATCTGATCCGCATCGTCGAAACCAAGTAAGGGGCGGACCGATGAAACTCAACGATATCCGCGATAATCCTGGTTCCTCGGCTGAACGCACCCGCGTGGGTCGCGGCATTGGCTCAGGAAAAGGCAAGCAGAGCGGCCGCGGCGGCAAGGGCCAGACAGCTCGCTCTGGCGTGCGCATCAAGGGCTTTGAAGGCGGTCAGATGCCCTTGCATCGTCGTCTGCCCAAGCGCGGCTTCCACAATATCCATGCTTTGGATCTGAATGAGGTCAATATTGGCCGCGTTCAGCAGGCCATTGATGCTGGTAAGCTTGATGCCAAGCAGCCGGTGACTGAAGCTGCCCTCGTTGCAGCTGGCATTTTGGCCAGAGCGCGTGATGGCGTGAAGGTGCTTGGTGCCGGTGAGCTCAAGTCCAAGCTCGTGTTTGAGGTGTTTGGCGCGACTAAATCCGCCATTGCCGCAATCGAAAAGCTCGGCGGCAGCGTGAAGAAGCTTGCGCCTGAGGCAGAAGCTTCGGCCTGAGTAATGAGCGGCATTGGATGGTGACATTCCCATCCTTTGTACCCATATGACTTCAGCGGGGCGAGGGTGAAAACCTATCCGCCCCGTTTGCTTATTTGCAGTGCTTTTACGGTTTTGTCTGGTCTGCAAATATGTCACAAAGGAGTGTCTGGTTCTCAGACATTTCTTCACAGGAATGAGGGCGCGTCACGCGTCTAGCTATTTTTGAATTGACTGGCGCTTGACGCCAAGGGGAGCATGGAATGGCATCGGCAGCCGAACAGCTTGCAGCCTCGATCAATTTCTCGGCCATAGGCAAGTCGGAAGAACTCAAGAATCGCATCTGGTTCACTTTGGGCGCTTTGGTTGTGTATCGCCTCGGCACTTATATTCCACTGCCTGGAATTGATCCGGCGGCGTTTGAAGCCAGCTTTACGGGCAAGCAGCAGGGCGTATTGGAATTGTTCAATATGTTTGCTGGCGGCGCGGTGCAGCGCATGGCAATTTTTGCGCTCAATATCATGCCCTATATTTCGGCCTCGATCATTATCCAATTGCTCACCTCGGTGTTTCCGCAATTGGAATCGATCAAGAAAGAGGGTGAGGCAGGCCGCAAGATCCTCAATCAATATACACGTTATCTGACCGTCGTATTGGCGGCTTTCCAGGCCTATGGCATAGCCATTGGACTGGAGGGGCAATCTGGGGTCGTCTCCGATCCGGGCCTGTTCTTCCGCTTTTCAACTGTGCTGACCCTGATGGGTGGCACATTGTTCTTGATGTGGCTGGGCGAGCAGATTACCGCCCGCGGTATAGGCAATGGCTCTTCGCTGATCATTTTTGCCGGTATTGTGGCGGCCTTTCCTTCTGCCATTGTGAATACGCTTGAGCTGGGTCGGCAGGGGGCTATCTCCACAGCGCTCATTCTGGGCGTGATTGTTATGGCTGTGCTGGTTGTGGCCTTCATCGTCTTCATGGAGCGTGCGCAGCGCCGCTTGCTGATTACCTATCCCAAGCGGCAAGTGGGCAATCGTGTCTATGAGGGGCAGACCTCGTTTCTTCCGCTCAAACTCAATACAGCTGGCGTGATTCCCCCCATCTTTGCCTCTTCACTGTTGCTGTTGCCCACGACCATTGCCAATTTTGCGCAGACCGCAGGTGGCACTGGCTTTCTGGCGACCATTGCTACCTATCTGGGGCATGGGCGTCCGCTCTATATGCTCACTTATGTGTTGCTGATCGTGTTTTTTGCCTTTTTCTACACTGCGGTTGTGTTCAACCCTACGGAAACGGCGGATAATCTGAAAAAGCATGGCGGCTTTTTGCCCGGCATTCGCCCGGGTGAGCGCACAGCCCAGTTTATTGATCAGGTTTTGATGCGCATTACCGTCATCGGCGCCGGTTATCTGTCAATAATTTGTCTTATTCCGGAAATGTTGGTTTCCTATGCCGCACTTCCATTCTATTTTGGTGGGACATCTTTGCTGATCGTCGTCAGCGTGACCATGGATACGGTTGCGCAGGTGCATGGTCATCTGCAAGCTCAGCAATATGAAGGCCTAGTCAAAAAGGCCAGACTTCGGGGGAGACGGAAATGAGACTGATACTTCTTGGCCCGCCTGGCGCGGGCAAGGGAACTCAGGCTGCACGTCTCACCCAAAAACATGGCATTCCGCAATTATCGACCGGCGATATGCTAAGAGCTGCTGTCAAGGCTGGCACTCCCATTGGCTTGCAGGCCAAAGCTGTGATGGATGCCGGCGGGCTGGTGTCCGATGAGATTGTGGTTGGCATTATTGCTGATCGCATCCAAGAGCCAGATTGCAAGGCCGGCTTCATTCTGGATGGATTTCCGCGCACGGTGGCTCAGGCGCAAGCGCTCGACACCATTCTGGCCAAGATGACAATGGGGCTGGATTCAATCGTAGAATTGAAGGTTGATGAATCGGCGCTTCTGGCCCGCATCGAAAACCGCGCCAAAGAGACTATTGCTGCAGGCGGAACCGTCCGTGCAGATGATAATCCCGAGTCCTTCAAAATCCGGCTTGATGCTTATCGTCAGCAGACGGCGCCTGTGTCGGCCTATTATGCCAGCAAGGGAACTTTGCGGACTGTCGATGGCATGGCGCCGATTGATGAGGTCAGCAAGGCGCTCGACAAAATTATCGGGTAATTGGCGCAGATTAACATTTCTGCTTGACCCTCAGGTCTAACCGTATTACCTACCGCGCTTCACCGAGATCGTGCGCGCTCCCGGCCTTTGGCCTTGAGTGTTTCGTTCTCACCCTGCAAGGGCCGGCCTCCACCGGACGCAGGGCTTCCTCGCCTCTGGCGATTTTCAGCCGTCGTGAACGGCAAGACATGGAGTGAGCTGATGGCTCGTATAGCGGGTGTGAATATCCCCACCAATAAGCGCGTGATTATTGCGCTTCAGTATATCCACGGCATTGGCCCCAAAAAGGCGGAAGAGATTTGCGAAAAGGTCAGCATTCCCGCTGAGCGTCGCGTTGCGCAATTGACCGATGCTGAAGTGTTGCAGATCCGCGAAACCATTGACCGTGATTATATGGTGGAAGGCGATCTGCGCCGTGAAGTGGCGATCAACATCAAGCGTCTGATGGATCTGGGTTGCTATCGCGGCCTGCGTCATCGTCGGCAATTGCCGGTGCGTGGTCAGCGCACACATACCAATGCCCGCACACGCAAGGGCAAGGCCAAGCCGATCGCTGGCAAGAAGAAGTAAGTTTCTTATCTCGTTTCGTAGGCGCGGTCTT
The DNA here is from genome assembly GCA_903903935.1 of uncultured Hyphomicrobiales bacterium. Classification (GTDB taxonomy): domain Bacteria; phylum Pseudomonadota; class Alphaproteobacteria; order Rhizobiales; family Beijerinckiaceae; genus Terripilifer. The sequence goes on from CAIVAX010000069.1 coordinate 4,359, forward strand.
GTGCCGCGCCTGATTACGCCGGTTCGCCGGCATAGCCCTAGCGCCTGGTATTACGGGCGCGCTTGAAGGACCTGAAGTATGGCAAAAGAAGCACAAACACGCGTTCGTCGTCGCGAACGCAAGAATATCGCATCGGGCGTTGCCCATGTGAATTCGACATTCAATAACACCATGATCACCATCACTGATGCGCAGGGCAATACAATTGCTTGGTCGTCATCTGGCACAATGGGGTTCAAGGGGTCGCGTAAGTCCACTCCCTATGCCGCGCAGATGGCTGCTGAAGATGCCGCACGCAAGGCCTCTGAGCATGGCGTGCGCACGATTGAAGTGGAAGTCTCTGGTCCTGGCTCTGGCCGTGAATCTGCACTGCGCGCCTTGCAGGCCGCTGGCTTTACCGTGACCTCCATTCGCGATGTTACACCCATTCCGCATAACGGTTGCCGCCCGCGCAAGCGTCGTCGCGTCTGATTTATCCTCCTTGCTGCACTGACGGGTGTAGCGGGGTTTTCCTATTTCCGACAGCCTATGGCCAGGGTCGACGGACCGA
>CAIVAX010000070.1 GCA_903903935.1 uncultured Hyphomicrobiales bacterium
ACTGGCCGATCCGGTCAGACTGACCACCATCAAAGGCCCAAAACCATAAGAAAACTGCATGCCCGCGCCCGTAAAGGATTGCGACAAGGCAAACAGGATCACATTGCGTTTGATCAGCGGGGGGATGACGAGAGACATGAAGAGAACTCGATTCGAGATCCCCCAACCTTAAAGACTTGTACCCAGACTGACGAATCTGGCCTCACAAGCTTACCAATTTGGCGAGCTTACCCATCTGGCTGAACTTGGCCTTCCTCGCGCACTGGCCTAGAAGATGAGACCCAATCGCCAGACGAGGCCGCATGCAGTCCAAATCCAGCCCAGTCTCTTTGTTCGAGATTTACACCTGCTTCTTCTGGATCGGCCTGTTGAGCTTTGGTGGCGGGCTCATGCCCTGGATCCAGCGCGAAGTGGTCACGCGGCGTAATTGGCTCAGCAATGAGGAGTTTCTACCCGGCATGGCGATGAGCCAGGTTTTACCCGGGGTCAATTCCACCAATGTCGCGGTCTATGTCGGCCAGCATTTGCGCGGCGCCATCGGCTCAGCCATTGCCCTGTCAGGAATTCTGACAGGACCCATTATTATGGTCGTGTTTGCCGCCTTCTCTTATCAATATGTCTTGGGTGTACCGGCCATTCAGGCGGCTGCGGCAGGTGTGGCAGCTGCGGCTATGGGCATGATGTTGTGTACCGCTATATCAGCTGTGCAGGCCTGCGGGCTTAAGCTCGCGCCCATCTGCGTCATGATTGCCACTTTCATCATGATCGGGATTTTGCATATGTCGCTGATCACAGTCGTAGCGATCATGACGCCCATTTCCGTTTTTCTGTCTTGGCCAAAATCAACACAAGAGCACTCAACACAAGTTCACTCAACTCAAGTTCACAAGGCCGACAGCGATGCGTGAGAATAATCTTCTCGGTCTGATGATTGTTTTGGCGCCCCTGTCTTTAGCCAGTGTGGGCGGCGCAACGGCCATTTATGCGCCGCTGCAGCATGAAGCCGTAGAACTGCGGCAATGGGTGACACCACAAGAATTTTTGAATTATTTCACAATCATGCGTTTCATGCCCGGCCCCAGTTCGATGCTGGGTGCATTGATTGGCTGGAAATTAGAGGGCTTTTGGGGCGTTCTGGTTGCCACCTTATCGCTTTATGTGCCCTCCTCTTTAGTCTGCTATGGCGTGGCGCGCTCTTGGTCGCATTTTGCTGGCAAGCCTTGGCATACAGCCATGCAACGCGGCCTCATGCCAGTTGCCGCCGGACTGATTTGTGCCGGTGTGCTCAATCTGTTTCTGCTCAGTGGTGGCAGTCTTGCCTATGCAGGTATGATTGTCAGTGTCGCCGCTGTGCTCATGTGGAAACAGAAACTGCATCCCACGCCCTTATTGATCACCGGGGCTTTGATCTTCGAGACGCTCTATCAGCTCAATCTGCTCTGAGTGAGCCAAACCCTCAGCGCAGCTCCGGCGCAGCCCCAAATAAGCGCTTATGTTCGGCCAGCGCATAGCGATCCGTCATGCCGGCAATATAATCGCAAATCATGCGCGCGCCCGCAGGCTCATCACTGGCCGCAACCACACAAGCCCAATCGATAGGTAAATGCGAAGGATCGCTCATAAAGTGATGGAACAGACGTTCAACAACCCCAGCCGCCTCGCGCCGGATCACCATCACCCTCTCATGGCGATAGACTTTGGGAAACATAAACGCTTTGATCGCCCGATCGGCCTTCGCCATCACCGGTGAGAAAGCCACCATGGGCCGATCCTGAGCGCGGACATCGCTGGCGCTGCGAATGTTAAAGGTCTGCAAATTGGATAGGCTTTGCTTAATCACATCTTCGACAAATCGCGTGATCAAACGCCGCCCGATTTCATGAATGGATCTTTGGCTCTCCAAGCCCGGATAGGCCTGTTCAACTTCGCTGAGCAAATCGCCCACCAGATGAAGCTCGCGCAAATCCTCCAGACGCAAGAGACCTGCGCGCAGCGCATCGTCAATATCATGCGTATTATAGGCAATGTCATCAGCAATGGCGGCGCATTGCGCCTCAGCACTGGCAAAGGAGCCAAGATCGAGCTGATGGCGGGCATTATAATCGACAATCTCGGCAGGCACCCCGCGCCCTCCCTGCTGAGCCAGTGGCGCACCTTCAGCAACCATCAGCGGGCCATTATGTTTGACAAGCCCCTCTAAAGTCTCCCAGCTGAGATTTAATCCATCATAGCCCGCATAGCGGCGCTCAAGCCGTGTGACGATCCTTAAGGCTTGCGCATTATGATCAAAGCCACCCCATGACGCCATGCAGGCATCCAACACATCCTCGCCCGTGTGACCAAAGGGCGTATGTCCAAGATCATGTGCCAGAGCAATGGCCTCGGCCAAATCATCATCAAGCCGCAGAGATCTGGCAATCGCCCGCGCAATCTGCGCAACCTCCATGCTATGGGTCAGGCGGGTGCGAAAATGATCTGCCTCAAGCGGCACAAAGACCTGTGTTTTCTGCGCCAGACGACGAAAGGCGGTGGAATGAATGATCCGGTCACGGTCACGTTGAAAATCGGTGCGTGTGGGCGAGGGCTTTTCCGGTAGCAGCCGCCCGCGGCTGTCCCGATGATCCACCGCCCAAGGCACCAAAATGGGCGCTGGAGCCTCCAACAGACTCTGGGCCGCGAATCTCGGATCAATCGCCATGCGTCGACTCGCATTGAAGGAAAGCCATAAAGCACTTATATCTGGGTTCTATGAGGGGCAAGGTCTAGTCTAATCAGATCAAGCCTGACAGCATGATCTGGAAGGGCTGGCTCATCCGGCCTGACTGGCCAGACATTTGGACGGGAACTCGCATGAACGAAGTGGCAACTCATCTTCCTTTTGGTCTGACAGATCGCGCCATTCGGCGCATTCGCCAGATTCTAGCACAGGAAAAACCGGGCGCTATGTTTCGTGTCGCCGTCAATGGCGGCGGCTGCTCAGGCTTTCAATATGCCTTCGAAATCGATGCGCTGACCACGCAAGAAGACGTGCTGATCGAAGAAGATGGTGCAATCGTTCTCGTCGATAAAATCTCGCTGGATTATCTCAAAGGCGCGCGCCTTGATTTTGTCGATGAATTGATTG
>CAIVAX010000071.1 GCA_903903935.1 uncultured Hyphomicrobiales bacterium
GATCAGCGCCAGCAAAAGCAATATTGAGACGCGTGGCAAGGCTGGGGGCCAAAGTGCGCGGCGAGCTGCGATCATCAAAATAGAGCAGACCGCGTTGCGCTGTTTCATGGAAGATCTGGCTGAGGGCTTGTTCATTGGCTGTGAATTTGGCGCCCAGAAAATTGCTCACACCGACATAGCCTGTAAATCGGCTCATCAGCCAATGGAGATTGTCCTTGAGGACATCGGCTTTGGCATCTGTGGTCAGGCTATGGGGTCCGGGCATTTCACGCGGACCACCAAAACTTTCCATCGGCAATTGCAGCAGGATTTCATGCCCCGCTTCTCTGGCTTTGGACACTTGTTTGTCGAGATCAACGCCATAGGGCGCAAAGGCCAAAGTTACAGCGCCCGGCAAGCGATCTGCAGCATTTTGTGTGGCCGCCGCATTCAGTCCCATGCCGCCAACCACAAGCACCAATTGCGGCGCGCCACCTTTCAACAAAGCGGGGGTAACCAAGGGGCGGCCATAAATTTCCAATGGCGTGGCGCCATCGGCGCCAATTTTTGGCAACAGGCCATGAGTGCCTTTTTCAATCAGGCGCGGGTCTGGTGCTTTGGGAAGCTGAATATTGATCTCTTGTTCGGGTAATTGGGTGACCGTCGATTTGGTGGGTTGCGGCGTATTGGGTCGATAGACTTTGACGCCATTCTTGATTTCGACGTCCATTTTACCAGCCCGCGTCATCCCGGGAATTGTCCCAGTAATGTCCTGGCCCTGTTTCCCGGGCATATTGGTCTTGGGCACTTCGGCAATAAGAGCTGAGGGGATTTCGGTCACCGCGAGGGGTGGCGGCACAGGCGGCGCCATTTGCTGTGGCGGCTGAGATGGGGGTGGTGCGATTTGAATAGGGTGTTCAATCTGAGCAGTGACAAGGCTCTTGTCCGTGGCTGTGCCATCTAACACAGAGCGCGCAGTCACCAGCCCGGCGCTGGCCAGCACAAGCCCAAGAAAAGCGATTTTTGTTAGCGCATAATCTGATGTCGACTGCGGCTTTGCGCCATCATCAAGCCCAAGGGGGCGATGAAGATCATCAAGAGACATTGAGGCAAACCCTCGAAAGAAATAGATCAATAAATACGAATCAAAACACAGTATTGCATTGTGACGTGCAATACTGGGTCAGTCTAGTACTAAGTCTTTGAAGAAACGAAATGCTTTAAGAATACTCAGTTCGGGGCCTTAGGCGCCTCGCTCTTTGCAGAGTCAGCCTTGGCAGCGTCAGCCTTGGAAGTTTCGGCCTTCTTCACTCCATGCAGAATGTCGAGCGCGGCAGCCAATTGCTTATCCTTGCTCTTATCCACGGGCACATAGGCTTGTGAGCCGCCCTTTTCATCATCACCATTCTTCAAATGGCCTTTAAGTGCGGCTTCACCCTTCGTGTCGTCGCGGCCCTTCAGCTCATCAGGCACGTCCTGCAAAATCTGCACATCAGGATCAATGCCCTTGGCCTGAATCGATCGGCCCGAGGGCGTATAATAACGTGCCGTTGTCAGACGCAGAGCGCCATTATTTTGGCCGAGCGGCAGAATGGTTTGCACCGAGCCTTTCCCAAAGGAGCGTGTGCCCAGAATGGTGGCGCGCTTATGATCTTGCAAAGCGCCGGCAACGATTTCTGAGGCCGAGGCCGAGCCGCCATTGATCAACACGACAACGGGCTTGCCTTTCGACATGCCCAATTGGCGGGCGCTATAGCGCTGAGTCTCTTCAGTATTGCGGCCGCGTGTGGAGACAATTTCGCCGCGATCAATGAAAGCGTTAGAAACCTGAATGGATTGGTCGAGCAGACCACCAGGATTGTTTCGCAGATCGAGGATATAGCCTTTGAGCTTATCGCCGGGCAGATCAGTATTGAACTTATTGAAGGCCGCTTTGATGCCATCGAAAGTCTGTTCGTTGAATTGCGTGATGCGAATATAGCCGACATCCTCGCCTTCAACATTATAGCGCACGGAGCGAATGGTGATCACATCGCGCTTGACGGTAAATTCCTTCACCTCTTTGGAGGCGCCGCGCACAATGGTCAGGCGCACATTGGAATTGACCGGACCGCGCATTTTATCGACAGCCTGATTGAGTGTCATGCCCAGCACAGGCTCGCCATCAATGCCGCTGATCATATCGCCGGACATGATCCCGACTTTAGAGGCTGGCGAATCATCCATAGGTGTGACGACTTTCACAAGGCCATCTTCTTGCGTGACCTCAATGCCCAAGCCACCGAACTCGCCGCGTGTTTGCAAGCGCATGTCGTTAAAGCTCTTGGCATCCATATAGCTGGAATGGGGATCTAGCGAGCTCAACATGCCATTGATCGCAGATTCAACCAATTTGGATTCGTCGGGCTTTTCGACATAATCGCTGCGCACACGATCAAAGACATCACCAAACAGGTTTAGGCTTTTATAGGTGTCCGAGACGGCTGCTGTGGCTGCTGTGCTGGAGAGCAGAGCTGGGTGCAGACCGAGCGTAGCTGCTGAGGCGCCAATGGCTGCACCAAACAGGACGAGGGAAATTTTATTGCTCATCATCCGCGAACCTTTTCCAATTCCGATTTAGCCCACCATGGGCTCGGATCAACCGCCGCGCCGTCTTTTCGAAACTCAATATAGAGCACTGGTTGAGAAGCACCAATGGCAATGGCAGATGCAGTTTTAGAAACACCATCGCCCATGGTACCC
>CAIVAX010000072.1 GCA_903903935.1 uncultured Hyphomicrobiales bacterium
ACCATCATCGTCATCAGCCATGATCGCGATTTGCTCGATGCCGTCTGCGATCACATCTTGCATCTGGATCAAAGCCGCCTCAGCCTGTGGCGCGGCAATTATACAAGCTTTGAAAAACAACGCCGCGAAGCGCAGGCCATTCAGCTCAAGCATCTTAAAAAGCAGGAAGACCAGCGCCGTCATTTGCAGGCCTTTGTTGATCGCTTCCGCGCCCAAGCCACCAAAGCGCGTCAGGCGCAATCGCGCTTAAAAATGCTGGAGCGCCTTGAACCTGTCTCTGCGTTGATAGACTCGCAAGTTCTGCCCTTTCGCTTTCCCTCACCGCAAAAGCCCCTCGCCCCGCCCATTATAGCAATGGAGGGCATTAGCGTTGGCTATGATGAACGTGTCATCTTAAGCAAACTCAGCCTGACCATTTCCAATGATGATCGCATTGGCCTATTGGGACAGAATGGCAATGGCAAATCCACTTTTGCCAAATTGCTCGCCGGTCGCCTGCCGCCCATGAGCGGCGCCATGCGCCGGTCGCAAAAATTGGATGTCGGCTTTTTTGCGCAGCATCAGATTGATGATCTCAACCCCATGGGCACGCCCTATTCGCATATTGCGCCCTTGCTGCGCGATGCCACGGAGGCGCGCATCAGAGCGCGCTGCGCCGAGATTGGCTTTCCCAATGTGAAGGCCGATACAAAGGTTGCAGAATTATCCGGCGGCGAAAAGGCCCGGCTCTTGATGGGGCTGGCCACATTTGAGGGGCCGCATCTGCTAATCATGGATGAGCCGACCAATCATTTGGATATTGATAGCAGAGCAGCTTTGATTCAAGCCATCAATGAATATGAAGGCGCTGTGATCCTCGTCTCGCATGATCGCTATTTGCTCGAAGCTTGCGCTGATCGCCTCTGGTTGGTTGCCGATGGTCAGGTGAAAAATTTCGACGGCGATATGAACGAATATACCAAACATGTGCTGGAGCGCAGCCGAACTCAGAGCAATGCGGAGGGCAGCTCAGGCGAGGATGATAAAAACTCGCAAGCCGAACAAAGGCGCCAATCCGCGCGTTTGCGCAAAGAACTAGCGCCCTTGCGTAAAAAAATCGAGGGCCTTGAAGAGCGCATGAGCAAATTTAATGAGCTCTTAGCGCGCATTGATTCTGCCTTGGCGGCCGCTGATACATTTGCCAAAGAGCCCGAAAAGGCAGTCCACTTATCCAAACAGCGCGCTGAACTTGAAAAGGCGATTGCTGATACAGAAAACAGCTGGCTTGAACTGACCAGCGAATATGAATCCCTAAGTCAGGCATAAGCTTTATTAGGCGCGAGACGTGCTAGACGTGAGTCTTGTCCTTCTGGGGCAGATATAACAGCCCCATCATCGCCAGTGCGATCAATCCCAATATGAGTTCTGCGCCCGTAAAACCAAAATGCGCAACTAAAAATGTCTGCGGCAGAGGCATAACATAAATGCCAAAATAAAAGGCCGTCGAAGCCAGAGCCTGCGGCGCAGCGCGTTGATGGGGCTCAAGCCCCTGGCTGACCCAGGCCGAGACAACAGGAAACATCACACTATTGCCGCCGCCCAGCATGAAGCCTGCAATGAGAGCCGCAGGCCAGCTCTCGCCAAGGGCCAGCACACCATAGCCCAAGGCTGAGAGCGCCATCCCCAAAGCCACCACATGCGGGGGCTGCATATGCTGCAAAAACCGCATGCCGATAAAGCGCCCCAATAACAGCGCTAATGTTGAGGGCATGAAAAACGCGGCCAAGCCAATGCCGCGCGCTTGCAAATGATTGGGCAGATAACTCACCAAATAGCCATAGAGCGCGCCGCCTATCATCACCGCAAGAAAGGGCATCAGAAACGCGCGCTGCAATCCGCCAGACAGATCAAGCCCCGGCTTGCTTGGCAATGGCGCCGGAGCGCGCAGGAAAAAGGTCAACACCAGCGCCAACACAGCCGGCAGCATGGATTGCACAAACAAAGCCCTCGCGCCCCAATGCGCTAGCGTCCATTCGCCCAACGGCGGCGCAATCGCCGAGGCCAGAGGAATGGTCGCAGTGAAAATGGTGACGAGATAGACAAAGCGCGCGCGCGTAAGACGGCTTTGCACATAGAGCATCATCATCGGCAGGAAAAAGCCAACGCCTGCCCCCTGCACCAATCGCGAGATCAGCGCGCCAACAAAATCAAACCACGTGAGCGCCAAACTACCCAGACCCACAGCTGTCAAACAGATCGCCACGCGCGCCATGGGTAAGATGCCAAAGCGTCCAGCACATAGCGCCGACAACAGCGTGGCACTCAAAGTGGGGATAGCAAACAGCGAGAGCAAAAGCCCGATGGCTGCAAGTTCATGGCCGCTCTGTTCAAAGACAATGGCCAGCAGCGCCGAATAATTTTGCGTGGTGGAATAAGCAAGCCCAATGATCCAAGCTAGAATAAATTCGCGTTTGGCAATGGCATCAATAAAGCCAGTATCTAAATTATCTTGGTGAGCGGGAGGCATTTGGGTCACAGCATGGCTCGCTTACGCTTTTTTCTGCCAGCGACCATCCTCATCCTGCTGCCAATAAGCGAGTGCCAGCCCTTGTTGCTTTAAGTGCGCCCATTGCTGGCGTGCACTCACCAATTGGTCATCCTGATTGCCATCAAACATCAGGATCAAGCGCTCAAAGCCTGCAGCAGGCTGGGTGAGAAAAGGCGCAATCAAAGCCCCATCAACAAAGAAGCGCACCTTGGCTGCATTGGGGGTTTCAAAGCCGGTGGTCAAATAGATGGGTTGGCGCTCGGCATCCTCATCCTGATCTGTGCCATGGGCTAAAAAGCTGGAGTCCGAATAAGTCCATAAGAGCGCATCAAGCGCCTTCATGCGCTCCTGCGTGCCAATCTGAATGACAACTACGACTCTACGCCCTCGGTTCGTGGAGCAAGTTCCAAGAAGAATACCCAAACATCAAAACGGTCAAGTACACAATCTACCAACCCCGTATCGACAACATCAGCAGTGA
>CAIVAX010000073.1 GCA_903903935.1 uncultured Hyphomicrobiales bacterium
AGCGCCAGCAACATTGAAATAACGCAGCACCACATGACGCAAAGAACTGGCGCGCGCCACATCTTCCAACATCATTTCGACAAACCATTTCGAGCGCCCATAGGGATTGATGGGACGCAAAGGCTCATCTTCCCGCACTGGATTGCTTTGCGGCTCGCCATACACCGCCGCCGTCGATGAGAAGATAAACTGCTCAATGCCTGCCGCCACAGCGCAGCTGATCAAATTGTGCGCCTTAGCCGTATTGTTCAGATAATAGGTGAGGGGATCAGCCACCGACTCGGGCACAATAATTTTTGCAGCAAAATGGATGATGGCGCTCACACTATGCTCGCGCAAAATCTGTGAGACCAGCTCCTCATCGCCAAAATCACCGACAATGAACGGAACAGACTCGGCCACGGCCCAGCGAAAGCCAGTTGAAAGATTATCGAGAACGACGACCTGTTCCCCCGCATCTTGCAAGGCAAGCACCATATGGCTGCCAATATAGCCAGCCCCACCTGTCACCAATATGGTCATGCAATCCCCTCTCACAGTCCTCAGAATTGCACCCAAGGACTCACAAAGCGCGCTCGAGCTGGCCAACAGAGCTTAGCCAGAGACCACCAGTATTGACCCAAATAAATTAAAAATAATGAATAAACCCGAGCGCTTAGGCTGGACCGGGGATGGTCCAGCCAACCTGCTTCCAACTGCCTACTTCCACCAGCCTTAGAGGTTAGCTGACCATGCGCAGCGGTGTTGATCCGCCATTCATCGGCCCGATCAGCTCACGGCCAATCAAAGTTACATTTTCGGCCGTGGGAATGAGTTTGCACAAGATCAGCTCAATGCCGAGCTCCTCAAACCGCTTCAATTGCGCGAGCACTTTCTCGGAGGGACCAATACAGCCCGCGCGCGTGGCGGGCATCATCCGCCGTTCAATTTTGCGTGTGTCGGGATCAGGATCATATTTGAAGATGCGCTGGATCGTTGCATCAAACGCCTCTTGTTCGCTCGCGCCCAAAGCAATGAAGGGATTGAGCGCAAGGCGCACCTTGCGACAATGGCGTGCTGCCCTTTTTTGCATGTCCAATGCAGAGGCCTCAATGCCACGCAGAGCTTCATCGGTTGAGGTCGCCTCTTTATCAATGTCCACAAACCACCAATCACAATGGCTGGCGATAAATTCGAGTCCACGCTCACTGCGGCTGACAGAGAACATTTCGGGCGGCTCAGGGGTGGCTGGCTTGAGCAATAATTGTGCGCCGTCAACTTTGTAATGATTGCCTTGGAAAGAGAAGACATCATGCGTCCACACGCCACGCAGAACCTCGATGAATTCTTGCGTGCGCTGATAGCGCTCCTCGCCCTGCAAAAGAGTGCCGCCAAACATGCGGAATTCTTCATCAAACCAGCCATTGACAATATTCAACGCCATACGGCCCTTGCAAATGCGATCCAGCGAGACAGACATTTTGGCAATCATCACCGGATCCCACAGGCCCGGATGCACCGCCACCAGAGCACGCATATGCTCAAAGCGCGAGGCAATCGCCGCAGCATTGACCCAGCCATGCATATCATTGCCCAAATGACGCTCAGCAAACAAAGTCAGCCCAAAACCGGCGCGATCGGCCGCCATTAAGACATCAAGTCCATGATCAAACTGCGCATCCCGCCGTCCCGGCGCCAAAGGCTGCAAGGCCTCGGCCGCAGCTTGCGCCACTTCTGGCGAGCCCACAGTGGCCATGGGAATGGGTGCATAGAGTCCAAATATCATTTCTCTTTTACTCCTGATGGGCAGAGGGGTAAATTTTTCCCATTCTGCCTCAACTTGACCTATCGATCGAGGATCTTTTTGACACGTTCAATCACCTCGGAGGGCGAAGTGGCGGCGTCTTTCAGCAAAGCATCGACCTCTTCACCCGTGACGAGATTCACCTCAACATTGCCCGTCTCGGCATCCTTGATGAAGGCTGGATCTTTCATCGTCTCGGCAAAGGCCTCGCGTAGGAATTTCACCCTATCGGCCGGCACGCCGGGCGGCAACCGGAAGGGGCGACCAATCACGTCGCGGGCAAGGAGGAATTCCAACGCCTTCCGATCCGTGGGATTTGAAATCAGTTCCCGAATGCGCGGCACACCCGGCACGCCAGGAATTTCTTTCACGCCAGTCTGAAACAATAAATTGATCTTCTTGTCGCGGATCCAATCAGGATGGGCAGAAATGATCGAGCTCCAAGACCAATAGGCAATGCCATTCAACTCTCCGGTCTCTAATTGCAAAGCTGCTTCCGATGTATCGCGATAGCCTGAAATGATCTTAAATTTGGTACCCGCCAGACTATTATAAGCGCGCGGCACGATTTCAGAATCAGCACCTGCGCCCGTTCCCGGCACCAATAATTCCATTGTCTTGAGATCTTCAAAGGTTTTGACCTTGGCCGTGTTCCACGACAAGGCCACTGTGATTTCGCGATTCATACTGCCCAGCCAGTTGAACTTGAGCGGATCAAAACCAACTTCATTTTTGCCCAGCATGGGCTCGAAGGCGAGGCCGCGGCCAATCGTGCCAAAGACAGTGCCATCGCGCGGGGCGATCTTATTCATATAATCAACCTGTTTGAGGCCGCCAGCGCCAACCATATATTGCGTGATGATCGTGGGCTTGCCCGGCAGATGATTGGGTAAATGCTTGGCCAAAAGACGCGCATACATG
>CAIVAX010000074.1 GCA_903903935.1 uncultured Hyphomicrobiales bacterium
ATCGCGAATTTCTTCAATCGCTTCTTCAGCAGCCGCGCGGCCAACTTCAGGCTGCGAGCCAGCGCCCAGACCTTCGGTCACTTGCAGACCCATCTGAATGATGCGGTCGGCCTTGGACGCTGTGAGGGCCTGAGCGTCGGTATTGGCGACGATGAAATCAACGCCGACCAGACCGGAGACGATCATATTGTTGACTGCATTGCCGCCAGCGCCGCCCACACCGCATACCATGATACGGGGCTTTAATTCACGCAGTTCGGGTCCCTTGAGATTGATCGTCATGTCTGGCCTCTCGACTTGGGCTGTCTCGCCCGTGCTCATGTTCACATTTAATAAAGGTCTGGAAGGTGCCGCGCCGCCCAGTCCATCAGCGTTTGATTACTCAGAAACTCTCCCGGAGCCATTTCCCAACGCGGGAAACATATCCATCGGTACCCGTACTCTTCATTACTTGTGACCGCCTTGGCTCGAAATGTTCGATGCCGGCAACCTGAGGATAGATCAGCAATCCGAGCGATGCCGAAAAGCCAGGACTCTTGGCCGATTCAGGCAGACCCTGAATCCCGAGAGGCCGCCCGATACGTACCTGACTCGACAATATCTTTCGAGCTGATTCGGGCATACCCGTCAATTGACATGCTCCGCCCGTCAGCACAACACGTTGGCGTGATCCTGCCGATAATCCAGCAGCTGTGAGACGGTCGCGCACGAGTTCCAGAATCTCTTCGACACGAGGGCGAATGATCCGGACCAAATGCGATTTGGGAATATGATGCGCATGCTCGCCATCTTCGCCCACTTGCGTCACGGCGATCGTTTCGCGGTCATCAGAGGCGGAGGAGATGCAAGAGCCGTAGAGTGTCTTGAGACGCTCGGCATCGGACATGCGAATGGTCAGGCCGCGGGCAATATCCATGGTGACATGATTGCCGCCCACCGCAATGGCATCGGTATGAACCAGATGGCCGCCGTTAAAGACGCCAATGGATGTTGTGCCGCCGCCCATATCAATCAGCACAGTGCCCATATCGGCTTCATCATCGACAAGGCCGGACAGGCCCGAGGCATAGGGCGTTGACACCATGGCCTCGACATCGAGATGACAGCGTTCAATGGCCAGCATGAGATTGCGTGTTGCGGCCACATCGCAGCCCACAACATGCATTTGAGCGCCCAAATGATCGCCCATCATGCCCTTGGGGTCGCGAATACCCTTGGTGGCATCGAGCGAGAAGCCTGTTGGCAGGGAATGGAGAACCGCCTGTCCCTGACTGGCCGTCTTGGCGGCGGCTGCTTCAAGGACCCGGTGCAGATCGCGATCAGTCACCGAATGGCCGCCAATCTGAATCCGGGCTTGGTAATGCTGCGAATTGAGCCGACCGCCGGTCACATTGACGATCACGCTTTCCACTTGCACGCCAGCCATGCGTTCAGCCGCATCCACTGTCATGCGAATGGCCTGTTCGGCCTCATCCATATCCACAACTGTGCCAGCTTTAATGCCGCGCGAGCGCTGATGGCCAATGCCCAGAATGCGGCATTTATGGGTGCGCCCGCGCAGGGTCTCGGAGGCTTCCATAGGAATGAGACGGGCGATCAGGCAGACGATTTTTGAAGAGCCAATATCCAGAGCGCAGAGAATGGCGCTTTTGCGCGCCGAGAGCGGCTTCATCCGGGGGGTCACATTATACGAACTCATGTCGTGCCTCCCTTCCCGCGTGGTTTGCGAGATTGCGCCTCGGCTCGGGCATTGGCTGCATCTTCCGAGAGGCGAACAATCGCGCGCCCGGGCATGCGCAGATCAATTGAGACAATGTCTTTTTCCAGCACGCGGCCGTCGCGTTCCAGACGGGCGAGGCTGGCCAGAGCCTGAGCGGGATTGGCTTCTGGCAATTTGACATCAATACCGGAGGTCAATTTCAAATTCCACCGGCGCTGGGCCACCAGAACGCCAGCTCTAATTTGCTCGCGCATGTCTGGATTGGCATCGAGAATTTTGATGAATTCACCAACCCGCGTCTCGGCGCCATCGCCTACAACAAAGGGTAATGTGGCAAAGCGCTGGTCGCGCATCACATCAATCACTGTGCCTTCGGCCGAGATCAGCATGACTTGGCCATCTCTTTGCCAGAGGGCGAAGGGCTCACGCTCGCTGATGTCGATCATCAGACGATCAGGATAGAGCTTGTGTACATCCGCATCCTTGATCAGCGGCAAAGAGCGCAGGCGATCGCGCACATTCTGGGCATCAAGGAAGAGGAGGGAATTGAGTTCGCTAATCCCGGCAACTTCGAGGATTTCGCTGGAGCTCAGCTCGCGCTGGCCTGAAATGGTGATGGATTTGAGGCCCAGACCAAGGCCGCGGGCCAGAATATCTGCAGGAGCGCCGTTAAATGTGATCCAGGTCTCATAATGGCCACCGCGCACGGCGCCATAGGCTCCTGTGCCCAGCAAGAGCATCAAGGTGAGGGCCCAGCCAGCGCCCTTTTTGTTGAGCAGATTGAGTGTCGAGGCCCAAAAGCCGGGGCGACGGTTTCTGCGACGGCTAAGGGTGGGGAGCATTGCGGGGAGCGAAGCTGTCTCCAGCGCATAGCCGGTGCCAGCCGGGCGCAGGCCCGCTGCAGGGGTAAACCCCTGATTTACCGGTTGCAGGAGGCGTCTTCCACCATCCATTGGACAAGCTCACCAAACGATAGGCCCACATGGGCTGCAAGTTCGGGCACCAGTGAGGTCTCTGTCATGCCGGGTTGCGTGTTCACTTCCAGTAGGACGAGTTCGCCAGAGCCATCTGGCCGATCATCATATCGAAAGTCAGACCGACTCACGCCGCGACATCCGAGAG
>CAIVAX010000075.1 GCA_903903935.1 uncultured Hyphomicrobiales bacterium
ATAAGCCACATCGCGCGCCCGTGCGCTGAGCTTTTTGGAATCATCCAAACCCGCAGGCAGATCTTGCGGATCCAAGATCACGGCAGCGGCAACTACGGGCCCTGCCAAAGGGCCGCGCCCGGCTTCATCGACGCCGGCACCGGGCCAGAGTCCGTCTGTGCGCAATCTGCGCTCATGTTGAAAATGCGGTGCCATGATGATCTTCAAGGTGAGACAATCACGCTAGCCATCCTGCTTGGCCAGCGCAAGTTCATCCACATCACAGCACATCACTCAAAACAAACTCAGTTGCAGGCTTTGGGGCTTGGCGGGGCGAGCAGGGGGCGTGAACAGATCGGTGCGTAATTTGGTTTTAGTCGAGTTAAAACCCAAGCGCGTGCAGGCCACTTCAAAGCGCCGCCCCGACATCCAAGCATAGGGGCCTGTGCCAGTCATGCGCTTGCCCCAGCTGGCATCATAGGCCTTGCCATTGCGGGTTGATTTGACCAGCGACATCACATGACGGAACTTGTCAGGATAATGAGCCAAAAGCCATTGGCCGAATAAATCCTCCACCTCCAGCGGCAGGCGCAGCATCACATAGCCCGCCTCTCTGGCGCCTATTTCATAAGCGCGGGTGAGAATGGCTTCAATCTCTGCATCATTGATCGAGGGGATGATTGGCGCAACCATCACAGCTGTGGGAATGCCCGCTTGCGAGAGCTGACGCAAAGCATCAAGGCGCCGCTCAGGTGAGGCAGCGCGCGGCTCCATCTTGCGGGCAAGCTGGCGATCCAGCGAGGTGATCGACAAAGCCACTTTGGCCAGACCCTTCTCAGCCATGCGGCCCAGAATATCAATATCGCGCGTTACCAGTGCTGATTTGGTCACTATGGCGACAGGATGATTGGTGCGCTCCAAAACTTTTAGAATGGAGCGCATCACTTCCTGCTCGCCTTCGATGGGCTGATAGGGATCGGTGTTGGTGCCAATGGCAATTGTCTTGGGCTGATAAGAGGCGGCAGAGAGTTCACGCTCGAGTAAGTCCGCCGCACCTTTTTTGACGAACAGACGCGATTCAAAATCAAGCCCGGGCGAGAGGCCCATATAGGCATGGGTGGGGCGTGCGTAACAATATACGCAGCCATGTTCGCAGCCACGATAGGGATTGATCGACCGATCAAAGGAAATATCGGGAGAATCATTGCGGGTGATGATCGTTTTGGGCGTCTCAATGGTGATATCTGTGCGAAAGGCCTCCAGCTCGCCTAAACTGCCCCAGCCATCATCGACAAAATCGCGATTGTCCGGCTCAAATCGCCCTGAGGCATTTGTCTGTGCGCCCCGCCCGCGCCAGCGCTCGCCCAATCCCGCAGCAAGGCCATGATGAGCCCCATAAAGAGAGCGCGAAGAGGGCAATTTCGCGCTTGGGCTAGCAGCTCTTGAGCTAGCAGCTCTTGGACTGGCATTTGCAGCCGCAGGCGAGAGAGGCGGGACTTCAGATGGCGCTCCAGTGGCAACATTCAGCATGAAAATCTCCGATGACGAGGCTATCAAACTCTAATCGCAATATGAGAACGAATAGTGAACATTTTGAGTCGAGTCAAGACATCGCCTGTTAAATAGGCTGTTCTGCACAAGTCAGGCTTGCTAGAGAGGCTTATGTTGTCTGCTCTTGTTCAGTGCCCTGTTGCGCGTCATCACACACATGTGTCTTCTGAAGCACTGGTGCGAACGCTTGGATCTTTGGTGCCAGCCATTATTGAGGGTATTTTACGCGATGTTGTTTTGGTCGCCGCGGCTCCAG
>CAIVAX010000076.1 GCA_903903935.1 uncultured Hyphomicrobiales bacterium
AGGTTTTTTCATCATCTTCAACTCCAACTGGGGTAAAGATGAGCCGCAAATACTCCACTATGCAATCATGATAAACTGTCCCATGGGTGCTGACGTCAGACAGGCAAGATCAAAGGGTGATGTCTCATTGCCTCTCTTCCCAAATGCCCTCTTAGCTGAATTTACAGCTGATAAATATAAGCGGGGGAGATGCCGTGCTGCTGGGATAATCGCGCAACGGGCGTCCCCTTCTTGCGTTCCGTGACCAGCATTTTGCGAAAGGCTTGGAGTTCTTTGCCCGAGCGGCGGATCCGTTTAAATGTAGCGATTTTGGCCTGCTGCTGCGAGCCGGATTTGGGTGGACGGCCGCGGCGAGCGGGTTCCGCTTTGGCAATGAGTTTCTCAGCTGTGACAATAATTTTACGTAAATAAGCAATTTCGGAAGTTGTAATCGTCATTGTGGTCCTCAAATATTATTCAAAAGTCACTTTCAACCTCATGGGGGCCAAACTTAAAATAATTAGGGTCAGGCACCTCAGAAGCGTGCGTTTTATCAATAGGGCTTAATTATTAATAGACTTAAAATTCACTCAACTCGCACACACTATCAAAAGTGAGACAGGTGTAAATAGCAATTAACAACCTAATTATAGCCTGTTCTTTTAGAGTTGTCTATTCACGCCATCACGAAACAGCGTGAAACTGGTGCCGTTGAACAAGACCCAAAATCTGCCTAGCCCGTAGGCGATAAATTAAAATGAGGTGACAAATTTAAGACGGACAATGGAGCGCTCATAATTATCCAGATCTCTGGACAATTGGCTGCTGGCCTGAGCTTTGCCGGACACCTGGGGCAAAAACACAGCATTGAGCGAGGCTGTTTCGGTGATCTTCCAAAAGATTGTCGGGCCTAAAAAGAAAGCATGACCTTGCTCGCCTTTGAAGAAGTAATCACCAAAGCAGTTTTGATATTTCGCTTCAGCGCCAATCATAAAGCTAGGTGATATGGCATAGGTGAGCGCAGATGATATATTTCCTGATGAGCTGCGGCTCATTTGTCCCGCGCTGCCGATGACTTCTTGGGCACCTTGGGAATAATTGAGGTTCAGGGCCCAGAAGAGTTTGTCTGGAACAAGGGCCGCATCGACAAAGATTTTGCCTTCGGCACCGAAGGATTGCGCCGATGCGCCACTCAGAGCATCTCGCATGCCCCAACGCGGCTCAAGTGAGACTGTGACCCCAAATGGATTTTTGGCTGAGCGCTCCAACACGCGATAGGCCACTTCGGTGGAAAGCCCATCAAATTGATAGCTGTTGCGATTGTCTGGTTGGACGGTGACATTTTTGAGATTGTGATAAGCGCCAAAGACCGAGACCGCCACAGCTAGGGAGTCTGTCAGCGTCAGGCTATATTCCAGTTTTTGTGTCAGAACACCATAAGTGCCATCGCGCTTGCCAAAGCGGCCATCATTTTCAAGAGCAAGGGCTGAATCGCCGGGCTTGCCAATGTCGCTTGGGGAGGTGAAGCCGAAAATATCATCGCCAGGAACTTCAGCCAGGGGCTCTTCGACTGGAACTGGCGCTGCCTTTTTGGCTTTGGGAGATTTCAGGTCAGCGGCAAGGCTAGGGCTCGCCAATGCCAGCAGGCCGCAAAGGATGAGGGGGGCTGAGCGCACTGTTCCAGCATGCAAAGTCCGATATAAAAGTTTCGAATTAGCAGAGCCTGTCGTCACGCGTGTCATAGGTGCCCCCAATCTATTTTGGATTTTCTCACTTATAATGAAGACTTCGTCAATAGTTCTGGCCAAAACTAGGCTTGGCTCAAGCTGGGGGTGATCTCCCTAGCTGGTGATAAATATTTGCAGTTCCAATTCATTCTGATCCGGCGTATCGGTGGGATGGATTGTTGCTCTGGTTGTGCAAGGAGGTGTCGGAATGTCCCAAAACAAAGATATTCTAGACGTAAGTTCGTCGCATCCGGACGAGGAGCTCAAGGGCCATGCGGCGTCAGAGGCGCGTTTATATGACGCTGATCTGATTGATCCTCCCGATGATGGCGACACTCTGGTTGAGCCCGATGTTCCCGATACAGAACCTGAACCTCTTGAGACGCCGATAGGCCGTGCGAAAATCTCCAAGAAACGGCCCTCGGCCATTTCGGGTCGCAAATTCAAAAAGCGCGAGCTCGTCAAAATTGATGATATCCGCCCCAGCCTGGCCGAGCGCATCAGGGCTGATTATCCTGATTTGCCTAAGGATGCGAAGATCAGCCGCAATGAGCTGGCGCGCTATCGGATGATCTATGTCGAGGAATTGCTCCAGAAAGAACATGGCGAGTTCACGGAGCTCGATCGGCAAGTGGTCGAGAGTATTGCGCGCCAAGATACGATTGCTGAAAACAGCGAAGATGAATTTGAAGAGCATCGCACCTTGGGTGAGAAGCTGTCCGATCATCTGGCAAGTTTTGGTGGCAGCTGGTCGTTTCTGATCACCTTTGGCTTTGTGCTTGTGGTGTGGATGGGCATTAATATCCTGCAGGGCGAGGCGAAAGCCTTTGATCCCTATCCCTTCATTCTCCTGAACCTCCTTCTCTCCTGCATTGCGGCTGTTCAAGCGCCTATCATCATGATGAGCCAGAAACGGCAAGAGGCAAAAGATCGTTTGCGTTCATTGAACGATTATCGCGTCAATCTGAAAGCTGAACTTGAAATCCAGCATTTGCATGAAAAGATGGATTATCTGATCTCCAAGCAATGGCAGAGATTGGCGGAGATTCAGCATATGCAGCTGGAGATCATGCAGGAAGAGCGCATGCGCTCGCGCTCTCCCAAGCCACGTCCAGCGCCTGTCAATCATAATGCGGTTGATGATTGAGCTGCCTTTAAAGTTAAGAATGGAGTGTGGATTTGTCATTTTTTGCCGATGAGGCCGCACTTCTCACCTCGCTGATGGCCATTACGCAGGCGGCGGGTGACCAGGCTTTGCCCTTTTTCAAATCGGGTGCCCAGACCCATGCAGAGATTAATCTCAAAGAGGGTGGCTCGCCTGTTACACAGGCGGATCTTCTGCTCGATGGGTTTTTGCGTGAGCATCTTGTCGCCGCTGTGCCGCAGGCGGGGTGGCTGTCTGAAGAAAGCATCGACAATCCAGAGCGCCTCGCACGATCCTTGATCTTTGTGGTTGATCCTATCGACGGCACCAAAGCCTTTATCAGAGGCGATCCGCGTTGGTCTGTCTCGGTGGCGCTGGTCGAAGATGGTCGAACCCGTCTGGCGGTTCTCCATTTGCCAGCTCTGGGCCAGACCTTTACGGCGCGGCGCGGCTTTGGCGCCCATCTCCATCAAACGGCGGCCCAGCCCGCCAGCGTGCGTGTCTCGGGCCAAACAAGCCTAACGGGATCAAAAATCACTGGTCCTAAGCGGCTTTTGGACCAATTGAGACAATCGGGTCTCGACTTTGCCGCTAAGCCTAACGTTCCTTCTCTGGCCTATCGGATTGCTCTGGTTGCCAATGGCGAGGTGGATCTGGCTCTCGCGGCCGAAAATGCACATGATTGGGATATTGCCGCTTCCCATTTGATCTTGGCCGAGGCCGGCGGGCGTTTGGTCTCTCCAGATGGACGCGAGCCCCTGTATAATACTGAAATCCCTCGCCATGGGGTTTTATTGGCCGCGCCGCAGGATTTGGTCGATCCGTTATCTCAGCTCGTGTTGCATAGCAGCAAAAATGTGAGATAAGCCCTATGTCGGATTTTGTCCGGTATATGAGGCCTTTCAAATCTGGGGCAAGATTTCAAATCTGGGGCATGAGATGAGCGAACACCATGAGACTTCCCGCGCTTCTTCGCAATTGTTGCATCTGGTTTTTGGTGGCGAGCTGGAAGCGCTGGATGGCACGACCTTCAAAGACCCCAGCAAGCTCGATATTGTTGGGATCTTCCCTAATTATGCCAGTGCGCGGGCTGCTTGGCAGGCAAAAGCTCAAGCCACAGTCGATAATGCCAGTATGCGTTATTTTGTTGTTCACCTTCATCGGTTCATGGATCCAACTTGAAGGCTTGAAGGGCCTGTCTGGATCAGGATAGCCTCTGGCATGTTCAAGAAGATCGGTCGATCGCCATTGGCTCAGAGCCTGCTTGCCAGCTTGGCAATCGTCTATCTGAGACTGGTTCAGCTGACCTCGCGATTCTCGCGGGAGCCGGACGACTTTGCCGCGCGCATCGGGCCTGATCTGCCGGTGATTGGCGCTATGTGGCATGGCCAGCATTTGATGATCCATTACGCATGGCCCATTGGTTTAAAAGTTGCCGCGCTGATTTCCCGCCATGGCGATGGTGAGATCAATGCCAAAGTGCTTGAGCATTTGGGGGTTGTGCCTATTCGGGGCTCGGGTGGCTCGCCAGATAAAATGCACAAACGCGGCGGCATGCTGGCCTTGCGTGAAATGCTGCGCGCTTTGGCGCAGGGCACAAACATGGTGCTCACTGCCGATGTGCCTAAAGTCTCGCGCATCGCAGGCATGGGTATTGTGGTGTTAGCGCAAAAATCGGGTCGGCCGATTTACCCTCTTGCAGTTGTCACCAGTAGACGCATTGATCTCAATAGCTGGGATCGTGCCAGCATTGGCCTGCCCTTTAGCAAAGGCGCGATTGTGATTGGTGATCCCATTTGGGTTGCAGCCAACTCCAGCGCAGAGCAGATGGAGCAAGCCCGTCAATTGGTCGAAGCTGGTTTGAATGAAGTTCATCGCCGCGCTTATGAAAAAGTGGGCAGTCGTGATCCTGGTGCGCGTTTCGATCCTCAGCAGGAGAGCGAGAGAAGGGCTTTGCCATGAAGCAAGAGCCTTTGTTTCGTCTCTATCGCACCGCCACACATATCGCCTCGCCCTTTGCCTCCTTGTTTTTGGCGTTGAGGCGTCAGCGCGGCAAGGAAGATGCGACCAGATTGCATGAGCGTCTGGGCTGGGCGAGCCGGGCGCGTGAGCCGGGGCCTTTGGCTTGGTTGCATGGGGCCAGTGTGGGCGAGAGTTTAGCGCTGATGCCTTTGGTTGAGCGCTTGGTTGAGCGCGGCTTTCAAGTTCTGGTCACAACAGGCACGGTGAGTTCGGCGCATATGCTGGCGGCGCGTCTGCCAGCGGGTGCGTTTCATCATTATATGCCGCTTGATTTGCCGTTGTGTTTACAGCGGTTTCTTGATCATTGGCAGCCTGCACTGGTCTTGGTGGCCGAGTCGGAAATCTGGCCGAACTTATTTTTTGAAACACAGCAGCGCCAGATCCCGCTCATTCTCGTCAATGCGCGCATGTCGGAGCGCTCTTTTCAGCGTTGGCAGAAATTTCCTAATGTCATTGGTGCTCTGTTAGGGCGGCTTGATATGTGCTTGGCCCAATCGCAAGACGATGCCGATCGGCTGCACTTACTTGGCGCGTCTTATGTCCAAGTGACTGGCAATCTCAAATATGATGTGGCGCCTTTGCCGGTTGATGGCATGAAACTCGCCTCGCTGAGTGCGCAGATTGGTTCACGTCCGGTCTGGGTGGCGGCCTCCACGCATGCTGGTGAAGAAGAGATTGTAGCGCAGGTTCATCTGGCCTTGAGCCAGCACTTTCCTCTGGTCACGATTGTGGTCCCGCGTCATCCTCGCCGGGGGCCTCATATTGCCCAGCAAGCGAAGGCTTTGGGAGTTTCGGCTTTGCTGCGCTCACAAGGCGCTGACATAGAGGGTCAGAGTAGTTTTTATATTGCCGATACGATGGGTGAATTGGGCCTGTTTTATCGCCTCGCCAGTCTGGCGTTTTTGGGCAAATCCTTAGCGGCGCATGGCGGCCAAAATCCCATTGAGCCTGCCAAATTAGGCTGTGCGATTGTGCATGGACCCTTTGTGGAAAATTTTGCTGATGTCTATCGCCAGCTTGATGCTGCGAAGGGCGCTTTATGTGTTGAGACAAGCGAGGAGCTGATCCAAGTGCTCGCGCGCATGTTCAATGATTCAGCTCATTTGCGTGAGATGAGCCGCAAGGCTGGCGAGATTGTCGGGCAATTTGGCGGTGCCAGCGATCAGATCATGCGCTCTCTTGAGCCGTTCTTCCAACAGATTCTGAGGGAGCAGCGCTGATGCGCGCGCCGCGCTTTTGGTGGCAGGCGCAGCCAAATTTATTGGCGAGGGTGCTTTCGCCTTTGGCGCAGATCTGGGGCTTTGTCGCAAGCCATCGCATGCAAAGATCCGGATTGCGGCCGCAGATTCCTGTTCTCTGCATTGGCAATTTTGTTGTGGGTGGTGCTGGCAAAACGCCTCTGGCGCTGGCCCTTCAGCAGATATTGCAGGCTGAAGGCGAGAATGTGATCTTCCTCACCCGCGGTTATGGCGGGGCTAAGACGGGCGCTGGTCCTGTGCGCGTGGACCCAGCTTCCCATCATGCTGATGATGTCGGCGATGAAGCGCTTTTGCTGGCACAGCAGGCGGTGACTTTTGCTGGACGCGATCGTGTGGCGGGTGTGCAAGCGGCGCAAGACCTGCACGCCTCGCTTGTGGTGATGGATGATGGCTTTCAAAATCCATCTTTGCATAAAACTTTATCCATTCTCGCAGTGGATGCGGCCACAGGCATAGGCAATGGCCTATGTGTGCCAGCGGGGCCCTTGCGTGCGCCTTTATCTGTGCAACGGCCCTTTGTGGATGCGCTTGTGCTGATCGGCACGGGCGAGGAGGGGGAGCGTCTGGCGCAGTCTATGCCCGATGTGCCGGTCTTTCATGCCCATGTTCAGCCTGATCCAGCCTTTGCGGCGCAGGTGAAAGATCAAAAAGTCTTGGCCTTTGCTGGCATTGGGCGACCTGAAAAGTTTTTCTCTACGCTTGAAGCCTGCGGCGCGCAGATTGTGATGCGGCAGTCTTTTGCCGATCATCATCCCTATAGCGTGTCAGAGATGAACCAACTTAAAGCGAGTGCGCGGGCCAAGGGCGCTGTGCTGGTGACCACGCAAAAGGATTTGGTGCGCTGTCCTGATAGGGCGGGAATTTTGGCTTTGCCGATTCACTTGGTGTTTGAAGAGGCCGACCACTTCACGCATTGGCTGAGGCAGCGGCTGCACGATTGGCGCGCGCAGCAGAGATAGACGTTTTATTTTCTTAGCTTGGCGCCCATGCGGGTAAGCTTTTCTTGCGGCGAGGCATAGGCCTCTTGCAGATCGACGCTCCAATAGCGCAATTCGTCAAGCGCGATGGATTGACGCGTCACCGCACAGCGCACAAAGGAGCCCGGGCGCAAAATTCTAAAGTCGCCATCCAAATATTGGATATGCGCTTCATTGAGTTCCAATTGGGGGCGTTCGACGCGGTTCATGTCTCGACCAAGGTTCAAAGCGGCGCCACCTATAGCAGACCCGGCTTCAGGACTGAAAGGGGTAAGATCAGCTTTTTTCTGGGATGAATTTGAGCGACACGCCATTCATGCAATAGCGCTGGCCGGTTGGCGCCGGGCCATCATCAAAGACATGGCCCAAATGGCCACCGCATTGGCTGCAATGAATTTCCGTGCGGATCATCATATATTTGGTATCCATTGAGGAGCCCACAGCGTCCGTGAGGGGATCAAAAAAGCTGGGCCAGCCACAGCCGCTTTCAAATTTGGTTTTAGAATCAAACAGCGGATGGTCGCAGGCGGCGCAAATATAAGTGCCGCTGCGATGCTCGACATTCAGCTCGGAGGTGCCCGGCCGCTCGGTTCCCTGTTCGCGCAAAATATGAAATTGGTCTGGCGTCAGTTCTTGGCGCCACTCCTGATCGGATTTTTGGATCGGAAACGAAGACGGTTTTTTCATTGTTTTCACAGGCCCAAAAGGATGAGGACTCAGTCTAGCTCAGACAGGCTTGGCTGCAAAGACTTGATTGGGCTCAGAACAGATCGGCCTGTTCGCCCTTGGGTTTGCGGCGGGGGGCAGGGCTGGGTTTGCCTATTGCTGGCTTATCACCCCCATGCATATCGCCGCCTAGGCTTGTCACTTTGGCTTGGCCATCAGCAAATTCCAAGGTCAGAATATGGCCGGGCGCAATCAAGCTAGAGCTATGAATGGGTGCGCCCTGTTCATCGCGCACCAAGGCAAAGCCGCGCGCCAGCACATTGCGATGGCTCAGGCTAGTGAGCAATTGGCTCAAAGAGGTCAGGCGTGTGGCGCGCTGTTGGCTTTGCTGGGTGAGCGCACGGCTGAGCCGCTGCGCCATGAGCGCGAGTGTGTCTGTCTGCGCCTTTTGTGACTGGCGGGCCAAACTTATGCGATTCATCATCGCGGAGGAGAGGCGCGTTTTGAGAGCGTCAAGAGTCTGCTGACGGCGCTGGGTGTGAGTGCTTAAGCCATGGGGTAGGCGCCGTGTTAGATCGGTCAGTCTTTGCTCGGCGCGGGCCATGCGCGCCTGCGGCGATTGACTGAGCAGACGGCGCGCCAGACGCTCCAAGCCAATATTATAGCTGTTGAGATTGGCCTCAATCAGGCTGGTGAGTTTGTCAGCATCCCGATCCAGTCGCTGGCGGGGAATGGCAATGAGATCTTCGCCTGCAGGCAAATGGCGGGCAAGATTGCGCCAATCTTTGGTGCGGTTTTCGATGAGGCGGTTGCTGGCCGCGTTCAAACGCCGCGCCAG
>CAIVAX010000077.1 GCA_903903935.1 uncultured Hyphomicrobiales bacterium
AACCTTGTTGTACTTCTCGCCCTGAGTGATCAGGCCGTCATTGTACTGCTGCTCATATTCCTTAGCGAGCGTGCGGGTTTCACCCACAATACGCTCCTTGGTTTCAGGCACGACCATGTCGTCCTTACCGAAGGAAATGCCAGACTTGAAGGCTTCGCGGAAGCCCAGCGCCATAATGCGATCACAGAAAATGACCGTCTCCTTCTGACCACAATTGCGGTAGACGGTGTCGATCATGTTTGAGATCTCTTTCTTCGTCATGAGCTTGTTCACGACATCGAAGGGGATCTTATTGTGCTCGGGAATGAGCTGGCCCAGCAACATACGGCCCGGCGTTGTATCAAAGATTTTGGGAACGCGCTTGCCCTCGGCATCATAGGTCCAAGCGCGGCCTCTGATGCGTGTGTGTAAGGTGACCGCCTTGGCGGCAATCGCATGTTCGATTTCAGCCATATTGGAGAAGGCCATGCCCTGCCCCACATCGCCATCGACCATGAGCGTGACGTAATACAGACCCAGCACAATATCCTGCGAGGGCACAATGATCGGCTGACCATTGGCAGGATGCAGAATGTTGTTGGTCGACATCATCAACACGCGCGCTTCCAACTGCGCTTCGAGCGACAGAGGAATGTGCACAGCCATTTGATCGCCGTCAAAGTCAGCGTTGAAGGCTGAACAGACGAGCGGATGTAACTGAATTGCCTTGCCCTCGATCAACACGGGCTCGAAGGCCTGAATGCCAAGACGGTGCAAAGTGGGCGCGCGGTTGAGCATGATGGGATGCTCGCGGATGACTTCATCCAGAATATCCCAAACCTCGGGCTTTTCTTTCTCAACCAACTTCTTGGCCTGCTTGACCGTGGCGGAAAGACCCTTGGCGTCCAAGCGCGAATAGATGAAGGGCTTGAACAATTCGAGCGCCATCTTCTTGGGCAGGCCGCATTGATGCAGCTTGAGTTCAGGACCCACCACAATCACCGAGCGGCCCGAATAATCGACGCGCTTGCCCAGAAGATTTTGACGGAAGCGGCCCTGCTTGCCCTTGAGCATATCGGCAAGCGATTTCAGCGGACGCTTGTTGGCACCCGTGATGACGCGGCCACGCCGACCATTATCGAACAGCGCATCAACCGATTCTTGCAACATGCGCTTTTCATTGCGGATGATGATGTCAGGCGCACGCAGCTCAATAAGGCGCTTCAAACGATTGTTGCGGTTGATCACGCGGCGATAGAGATCATTGAGATCGGACGTCGCAAAGCGGCCACCATCGAGCGGCACCAGAGGGCGCAGATCAGGAGGAAGGACCGGCACTTCAGTCAAGATCATCCATTCTGGCTTATTGCCAGAATACATGAACGCCTCAATGATTTTGAGACGCTTGGCGAGTTTCTTGGGCTTGAGCTCGCTGGTGGATTCAGCAATCTCTTGCTTGAGATTGACCGCAATCGTTTCCAGATCCATGGTGCGCAGCAGCTCACGAATAGCTTCCGCACCAATCAGGGCTGTGAACGAATCCTGACCATATTCATCCTGCGCGCGCAGATAATCATCTTCCGAGAGAAGCTGACGCTCTTTGAGTGGCGTGAGGCCAGCATCCAGAACTAAATAGGATTCGAAATAGAGAATGCGCTCAAGTTCCTTGAGCGTCATATCCAGCAACAAGCCGATACGTGAAGGCAGTGACTTCAAGAACCAGATATGGGCAACGGGAGCGGCCAGTGAAATATGGCCCATGCGCTCGCGACGCACGCG
>CAIVAX010000078.1 GCA_903903935.1 uncultured Hyphomicrobiales bacterium
GGCAACAAACAGACTTTTGGGTGCGCCATACATATCTTGCGGCGTACCTTCTTGTTCGACAATGCCGCCATTGAGCAAGAGAATGCGATTGGCGATCGCCAAAGCCTCTTGCTGATCATGCGTGACCATGAGGGCTGCCAGATTTTCGCGGGTAATGAGCTCTTTGAGAAAGGCGCGCGCTTCTTCGCGCAATTTCGCATCGAGATTAGACAAAGGTTCATCGAGCAACACAACACTGGGCTCATAGACCAGAGCTCTGGCAATCGCGACACGTTGTTGCTGACCACCGGATAATTCATGTGGATAGCGATGGCCCAAATGACCAAGGCCGAGACTCTCGAGCACTGCAGTGACGCGCTGATCGCGCGCAGCCTGATCTTGTCCACGCAGCACAAGGCTATAGGCAACATTTTGCGCAACTGTGCGATGTGGCCATAAAGCATAGGATTGGAAGACAAAGCCAAGGCCTCTGGCCTCGGTCGCAATATTCACACCCCGCTCGCCATCATACATGGTCTGGCCAGCCACTTCGATCCGGCCCGCATGGGGTTGCTCAAGTCCGGCCACAGCGCGCAGCAAAGTTGTTTTGCCTGAGCCAGAGGGACCCAGCAGAGCCGTCACCTCGCCCTTTTGCAACTCCAATGACACGCCCTTGAGAATATCATTGCCGCCCAGACGGATTTTTAAATTCTCAACACGCAGATCAGCCATGAAGCTTCACTCCCAAGCGCAACGCCACCAATAGACCGCACGAAATCAGCGCCACATTGATGCAGGATAGACAGGTGACAAGATCCACCGCTCCGCCATTCCAACGCGAGACAACCAAAGAGCCGATCACTTCCGTGCCCGGGCCCAGAAGATAGATCGCGGTTGAATATTCGCGCACGAAAATGAGCAGGATCAAAACCCAGGCCGCCACAATGCCATGCTTGATGAGCGGCAAAGTAACATAGCGCATGCTGCGCCCCACAGAGGCCCCGACAATACGCGCCGCCTCCTCAAGTTCGGGGGCAACTTGCAGCAAAGCCGCTTGGACCAAGCGCAACCCATAAGCCAGCCACACAAGCGTATAGGCAATCCAAATGGCCAGCAAAGTGGTGCGCAAAGGCGCAAGAGGCTTGGTGAACAGAAAGATCCAGAAGATAGCCAGACCCGCGACAATTCCCGGCATGGCGCGCGGCAACATCACCAGATAATCAGATACACGCGTCCAGCCATTCGACCAGCGATGTTGTGCGAGTGCGATAAGCGTATAACAAGCGACCGATAGCGCGCCGCCCACAACAGCAATCAGAACTGTATTGAGAATGGCGCGGATGACTTCTGAGTCGTCAAACAATTCGATGTAATTATCGAGCGTGAGCACATCGGCAAGGTTAATGCCAAGGCCCCAGCTGGAGACGAAAGAGCGCAGCACGAGGCCAGCCATAGGCACAAAGACCGTAACCAGAAACCACAGCGCAACCATGCCAAAGGCAGGCCAGCGCCAAGCCTTCAAACCCACAAGATGGGTGCGCACACCTTTGCCGCGCACGGAGACAAAGCGCTGCGCCTTGCGCAATAAGAGACGCTGCACAAAGACCAATGGCAGAGCGACCATTAAAATGACCATCACGACAACGGCCATAAGTTGATAAGAAGGAACGCCCAATTTATTGGTGAGCTTGTAGAGATAAGTGGAGAGCACCAGCAAGCCTTGGGGATCGCCAAAGATCAGCGGCAGACCGAACACTTCAAAGCCCAAAAACACAACCAGCACGCTAGAGAACAAGAGAGCTGGAGTGATCATCGGCAAGGACACATCCAGAGCAATGCGCCGTGCGGGCGCACCCATCACACGCGCGGCTTCTTCAAGATCACCGGGCACAGAGCGCAAAGCGGCTGAGGCATAAAGATAGACATGCGGCGCATGCGTGAGCCCGGCAACAAGGATCAATGCGGTGAAGGAATAAATATTCCATGGCTCGCGACCAAACCAAGACTTCCACCACACAGTCAAAAAGCCAACAGGGCCCAGAGTGACGATATAGCCAAAGGCCAAAACAAGCGGCGACATGAAAATCGGCACAAGCAAAAAGGGCTCGAGCCAATTGCGCCCCGGCATATCAGTGCGGATCATCAAAAAGGCGAGCAATGCTCCTAATGGCAGCGCAATGGCTGTCATACCCACAGCCAACAGAATGGTCGAGCCCAGTGCTCTCCAGAAGTCTGACTCGGCAAAGACGAAGTGATAGGCCCAGAGTGAAAACTCTGCCCGAGGATCAAAGAAGGGCGCAGTGAGAAAGCTCTGATAGGCAATCAAAGCAATGGGCGCGAGAATCATCAGGGCCATCACGCTAATGATGGCCCTGCGGATCAGTCCTTCAGAGGGACCCAGACTCATTTCTTAATGGCCGCCTGCCATTGATTGAGGAAGTCGAGGCGCTTGGTCTGTTCCAAGGTCTCGAGCAATTCACGGCTGACGGGAATGGGACGCGCCTTATCTCCGAGCTGTGCATTGACGGCTTTGGCTGTTTCCTTGCCCTCCACATCATCGCGAATGGAGAAGAGTTCGGCTTGCGCAATCACGCTCTGACCGCGCTTGGAGAGCAGATAATCAAGGAACAATTTACCAGCCGCAGGATGCTTAGCCTTGCTGGGTATGAAAGCAACGCGCGGGGCAATCAAAGTATAATCTGAGGGGAGGATCATGCCCAGATTGGGATTCTTCTTCATCGCCAGCAGCGCATAAGAGGCAAAGATATTGAGGCCGATGGCATGTTCGCCAGACCCGATCTTTTCAATCATCGCGCCTGCACTGGTATAGACCTTGATATCAGCAGCGCCCAAAGCCTTGAACAAATCCCAGCTTGAGGGATCAGCTTTGAGATCACGGTTCATCATCAAAAAGCCAACGCCAGAGCGCTCAGGATCATAGGCTGTGACCTTGCCCATATAGGCGGCTTTTTTGGTGGTCAGCAGTTTGGTGAGATCCTTATGAGTCTTGGGCGTATCTTCAGCTGGCACTTGGCTCTTATTATAGAGAATGGCCATGGGCTCATAAGTGGTGCCATAGGCCATATTCTCCATCACCGACCATTTGGGCAGGCTGGGAATTTCAGGCGAGGCATAGGCCATTGCCAAACCATCAGCGGCGAGCTTGACTTGCAAATCAGGGGCTGAGGACCAGGAAATATCACCTGTGCCTGTGCCAGCGGCCGATTCCGCAATGATGCGATTGTAAAGCTCGGTAGAATTGAGATCGTTATA
>CAIVAX010000079.1 GCA_903903935.1 uncultured Hyphomicrobiales bacterium
AACCAAGGGGCTTTATGTGATCCTGCACCGTCCCTCAGGCCGAAACGGTGGGTTTAGGCGGCAGCGTCTCGAGTTCAGCCGTATAGGCTTCATCCATGCGGGGGCTCAGGCCGTGCTTGGCGAGCGCATCGGCAAACATTTTGCGCTGATATTCGGTCTCATCGGCATAATCGATCTGATTGCCACCCAGACGCCGACTGATCCAAGACAAAGGCACGCCCTGTGCATTGCGCGGCGAGGAATGCTTGAAGGCCAGATAACGCGCCGGTGTTGGGCCGGTGTTGAAATGCTGATGGAAGAAAGCATTGGGCGGCACAATCAATGTGCCGGGCTGCCAATCATAGCGCTTGGGCTCATCGCCCTCCGGCCACATGAGCGAATAGCCCTCACCGCTGAGCAGAATCACATGCGCGCCCGGCCCATGCGCATGCGCCTTTTTATAGGTGCCAACGGGGAATTGCGAAATATGGCTGGCCATAGAGCCCTTGGCCATATTGAAGCGAATATGGCCACCACCTGCGCCGCGCTCTTTGGCCGTGATGAGCGGCAGATTCACAGCATCCGGCACGAAATTGGTGGTCAGCAAAAAGCCCTTTTGCTCGCCCTTGCCACTGAAATAATCAGGCTCGCCATTAAAGCGATTTTTGAAATCATAGGCCGTGCCAAAGACAAAGTCTGGATCATCATAAAGGTTCAACACCCAAGGCAAGAAGGTGACGCCGACATAGCGGGCTGTCTCTTGTCCCGATCCATTGAAATGCTGATACCAGGTGTTGAGCGGGATCGCGAAAATAGCGCCTGCTTTCCATTCAAAGGTCATGCGCTGACCTGATTCATTCCAGATCGTGGTCGAGCCGCGGCCATCGAGGATATAGACCATTTCCTCAAATAATTGACGCTGCGGCGCAAGCTTGCCGCCCTTAGGGACCTCGCAAACATAGCAATCATTCGAGGTGCGCGAGGCATCATGATTGATGAACACGCCACGCCCGCCGCGCCGCGCCCAAGGCTTGAGGTCCACTGTGCGCAAATTAGGCACATATTGTGCGCTGATAATGTCCAGACCTTCGCCTGCTACCCAACGACCATAGGGCGTGTTTTTCTCTGTCTCGAATTTCTTCGCCAATTCGTCAGATACAATTGCGGTCTTGGCCATAGGCCCTCCAGTTCAAGTTGTGACGCGCAAGCGCGTGATGAGGTTTAAACGCTGGCGCGTTTGGGCGGCAGAGTGGGAAGCTCAGCCTGATAGAATTCATCCATTTTTGGTTTCATGCCATGACGGGCGAGCGCCTCGGCGAACAAGCTGCGCACTTGCTCCGTCTCATCGGCATAATCGATTTGATTGCCACCCAGACGGCGGCTGATCCACGCCAGCGGCACGCCCTGCTCATTGCGCACGCCAGGATGTTTGAACGCAAGATAACGCGCGGGTGTCGGGCCTGTATTGAAATGCTGATGGAAGACATTATTGGGCGGCACAATCATTGTGCCAATTTCCCAATCATAGCGCTTGGGCTCTTCGCCCTCAGCCCACATGAGGGAATAGCCCTCGCCCGAGAGAATGATGACATGCGCGCCAGGATCATGCGCATGGGCCTTTTTGTATGTGCCAATCGGGAATTGCGAGATATGGCTGGCGATTGAGCCACGCGCCATATTAAAGCGGATATGGCCGCCACCAGCGCCACGCTCTTTGGCCTCAATGAGCGGCAGATTGACGGCATCGGGCACAAAATT